>JAQWKF010000003.1 GCA_029247985.1 Flavobacteriaceae bacterium | reverse complement strand
ACACTGCAGGTTGACCCTCGAGTCGTGCAACGCAATGGCCAAATCTATTGAAGTGCACGCACAGCTTTGGAAACAGCACGCATGTTGGCTTGCACAGCAACAGGTCACCAACGAGGCATCCGAAGTCGGAACGCTCGAATCACCAGGTCAAGGAGACACGAATTGTGGCACGCAAGCCACTTGGGCGGACGTTCCACCAGACGCGCAATCCGCGTGTCCTCCCACCGCCGTTCCACAGTACGCGGTCAAATCGTGCGCCTCATTTCGCGCAGATGCGTATGCAAGACATCGAGCCACTTCAGATGCGCTAAGAACCGCCTCATCTAACGAATCAACGCCTTCTGTCGACGCAGAAGGGCCGTCCGTGTAACGCGATGTCTACAACGTCGCGTGGAATGGTCGACGGGTGGATTGATGAACAGACCTGGGGACAGGACATGACAAACGCCGAGGCAAACCATCATGCAGTCTGACTTGCAACTTAAGGGTTGCAAAAGTAAATACAACGGAAAAGTTAGAGAGGTTTATCATCTGGAAGATGACACCTTGGTTATGGTAGCTAGCGACCGCCTTTCTGCCTTTGATGTGGTGATGCCGAAGGGAATTCCATACAAAGGACAGATTTTAAACCAAATAGCTGCCCATATGCTTGAAGCTACAGCTGATATCGTACCTAACTGGTTAGAAGCAGTGCCTGATCCAAACATTGCCGTTGGCAAAGCGTGTACACCTCTTAAAGTCGAAATGGTGATTAGGGGATATTTAGCAGGTCATGCCGCGCGCGAATACGCCTTGGGAAAGCGCTTGTTATGTGGTTCCCCTATGCCAGAAGGTATGCGTGAGAATGATGCGTTTCCAGAACCCATCATCACACCTGCAACCAAAGCTGAGCAAGGCGATCACGATGAAGACATTACGCCTGAAGAATTGGTTGCTCGTAACATAGTCACTCAAGAAGAATACCAGCAATTAGCTAGGTATACCAAAGCATTGTTTAAACGAGGTACTGAAATGGCTGCCAAGCAAGGGTTGATTTTGGTTGATACTAAATATGAGTTTGGAAAAGATAAGGAAGGAAATATAGTGTTGATTGATGAAATTCACACACCTGATTCATCTCGTTATTTCTATGCCGATGGATATGAGGCACGTCAGGCTGAAGGAACGCCACAACGTCAGCTTTCAAAGGAGTTTGTGCGCCGATGGCTCATTGAACACGGTTTTCAAGGACTTGAAGGACAAACGCTTCCCGAAATGTCAGACGCCTACATCGTAACAGTTTCGGAACGTTATATAGAGCTTTATGAGCACATAACAGGAAAGAAATTTATAAAAGCTGATTTTTCAGACGTTGCAAATAGAATGCAACACAACCTTGATTTATATTTCCAGTCCTAGTTGACTAATCAACGCTGCATTTACTGCAGTATCATAAGAAAGCTTATGCGTACAAGGATGGTTTCTAAGCCATGTGAGTTGTCGCTTTGCAAATCTTCTGGTGTTGGTTTTGATATCTTCTATAGCTTCTGCTAAGCGTTGTTTTTCCTCAAAATATCGAAATAACTCTCTGTAGCCAACTGTTTGCAGGGCATTGAGGTGTTTGTATGGATAAAGTGATTTGGCTTCGGCAACCAAGCCCTTATCAATCATGATGTCAACACGCTTATTGATGTTATCGTACAGTTGTTTTCTGGGCATACAAATCTCAATGCTCATGCTGTCAAAGTCTCTTTGTTTTTTGTTTTGCCCTAAGAAAGTGGAGTAGGGCTTGCCCGCAACCGTGCATATGTGCAAGGCGCGTAATAATCGCACGTGATTATTTAGATCAACAGTTTGAAAATAATCGGGATCCAATTTGTTAAGCTCTTGCTGTAAAAACGTTAGCCCCTTTTTCTCGTATGCTAATTGCCAATGGTCTTTTATTTCCTCAGGTACTTCTGGAAATGTGTCTAGCCCATGCATTATGGCATCGTTGTACAGGTTAGAACCACCAACCATAATCACAACAGTATGCTTTTTGTGGTATTTTTTTAGCAAGGATAGGGCGTCTTTTTCAAAATCACCAACACTGTAAGAATCGTGAATACTTATATGCTGAACAAAATCGTGTATGACGCCTTGCTGTTCCGCTTTTGATGGTACGGCTGTGCCGATGCACATTTCTTTGTAAAACTGCCTGGCATCACTGGATAATATAGGGCAGTTAAATAGCTTGGCTAAGGCAACTGCAAACGAAGTTTTACCCACAGCAGTAGGTCCTGAAATAACAATAAGCTTATGCTTTTTCATTTAAATCAATCACTTGTTTTACTTTGTTTTTTCTAATAAACGATTGCAGTATATGACGTGCAGCTCGTGAATTTTTCATGGGTGTAATGAGATTTTTCACCATATCCAAATTATTGATTTGATAATTTAAATCAGCATATCCAAATCCTTTATATTCAGTATTTTGTATAAGCACAATACTTCGCTCATCATGACTACGTCCCTTGTCTACTATCAATAAATTAGGGGAGGAAAAGCGCAGCTGATCAATACAATTCTGCACACGCTTATTATAGAGCTCGACAGCTTCCCTTTCTGCACAGGCACCTAAACATTTGTTGATCTCAACATCTGAGCATGCTTCCTTGGGCGATTCAAGCCCAACATATTTTAAGCAAAGTGTGTATTTGTGTGCAAAGAAATAGAGTGTTTTTCTTGCATTACTTAGATTCTTAAAGGTCGTAATGTAATTTGTTCCATCCTCTGCATGAACAATACGCAACAGACGATACCCATTACTGTTCACTGCCTCCTGTAAGCCAAATCGAATACGATCATTCTTGTGTACCCTGTTGTGCTTGGGTTTGTGCAGCTGAATCTCGTCTATTTCTTTTAGTAGAGCAATCAGTTCGCTCCCTGTTTCTTCAGTACTTACGCTATGTGTTTCAAGCTGTATTTTTAATGCCTTTCTGCTCTTACCAGTAAAGTGTTGGTTAACACGCTTGCGCATATTGAGACTTTTGCCAATATAAATTACATCTCCCTTTTGGTTATGCAAATAATAAACTCCCGTAACAGGTTTGACTTGTTCCATTAGGGCTTGGAACTTACGTGCTACCTTGTCTTGGTCTTTTGTTCGAAGTACTTCTTTAACAATAGTTTTCTTACTGTCTTTGTCTAACAATAGTTTCAGCAGTTTTACTGTTGCGCGTGCATCTCCTGCGGCACGATGTCTATCGCTAAGTGGAATACCCAATGCCCTTACGAGTTTTCCCAATTTGTAGGACGCTTGTTCGGGAATGAGTTTTTTTGATAAGGCAACAGTGCATAGGGCAGGACGCTCAAAGACAAACCCCAACCTGTTAAATTCGGTACAAAGCATTCTGTAGTCAAAGCTAGCATTGTGTGCGACTAAGGTGCAATCTTCCGTTATTTCGATAATACGCTTTGCTATTTCGTAGAATTTTGGTGCATTCCGCAGCATTTTTTCGTTAATGCCCGTGAGCTGTACTACAAAAGGTTGAATGGGCCGTTCAGGATTGACCAGGCTGATAAACTGATCTACAATTTTATTACCATCAAACTTAAAAATGGCAATTTCTGTAATGCCCTCTTCGTTATATTTTCCACCTGTAGTTTCGACGTCGACAACTGCATACATAACTCTTAATTTCTACTTCCAAAGATTAGACTGCCCACACGTATCATAGTACTTCCTAGGCTTACAGCAAGTTTGTAATCATTACTCATGCCCATCGATAGAGTAGTCCAATTATTTGATTCCTTTAATTTGATATAGAAGTCTTGAAGTCCACTAAATTCTGATGTGAGTTGTCCGTTGTTGTCGGTATAGCTGGCCATACCCATTAACCCTGTAATGCGCACATTTTCAAAGGCATTTGCTTTCGAAAGTATTGCTTCAGCTTCTTCATACGAAAAACCAAACTTGGTAGATTCTTCTGCAATGTGAATTTGGAGCAGCACATCAATAATACGGTTATTTTTGGCACCTTGCTTATTGATTTCATTGAGCAGTCTCTCGCTGTCTACTCCGTGAATGAGGTGTACAAAGGGCGCAATATATTTAACCTTATTTCTTTGAAGGTGACCAATCATGTGCCAGCGTATATCCTTAGGGAGTGTTTCCTGTTTTTGACAAAGCTCTTGCACCTTGTTCTCCCCAAAGTCCAAATGCCCAGCATTATAAGCCTGTTGGATGGCATCAACTGGTTTTGTTTTGGATACTGCCACAACGGTTACTGCAGCTGGTACATCACTTTTTATTTGTTTTAGGTTGGCTACAATCATGCAGATGACTTTTCAACAAGGGCTGTTATTTGTAGGGCGACGTCAAGGGCATTTTTACCCTGTTCAAGCGGTACGATAACTGCTGTATTGTTTAGTATGGCATCGGCAAAGCATTCCAATTCCATTAAGATGGCATTGACTTCTGGTATTTTAGGGTTGTCAAAAAAGACACGCTTTTTCTTGCCTTGTGCGTTTTCCAATACCATATCAAAATCTCCAACGTCTTCGGGCGCGTTCTCCATTTTAACTACTTCAGCACTTTTGCTAAAATAATCTACAGAGATGTAGGCATCTTTTTGGAAAAAGCGAGCCTTACGCATGTTTTTAAGTGATATTCTGCTGGCTGTTAGGTTAGCAACACATCCGTTTTCAAACTCAATTCTTGCATTTGCAATATCTGGTGTTTCACTGATGATGGCAACACCACTAGCTGAAATAGCAGACACTTGCGAATCCACCAAACTCAATACCGTATCGATATCGTGTATCATCAAATCCAAAACAACTGGCACATCGGTACCTCTTGGATTGAATTCTGCTAATCGGTGAGTTTCAATAAACATACTGTCATTGATATCATCCTTGACAGCTAAAAAAGCAGGATTAAATCGCTCCACATGCCCCACTTGCCCCAGCACCTGGTGTTTTTTAGCAAGCTCTATTAACTCATTTGCTTCGTCTACTGTTTGTGTTATGGGCTTTTCCAGAAAGACGTGCTTTCCCATTTCGATGGCTTTTTTTGCCAATTTGTGGTGGTATAGGGTAGGAGTAACGATATCTACTACCTCAACAGCAGCAATCAAATCTTCCTCAGAGTCAAAGGCTTTAAAGCCGTATTCATCTGATATTTTTTCACGAACGTCTGGACTAGGGTCGTAAAAACCTACTAAATCAAATTTGTCTGACTGGTTCAATAGTCTAAGGTGTATTTTTCCCAAGTGGCCTGCACCAAGCACTCCTGCTTTTAATGTTTTGCTCATTCTACAAATGTAATAAGTTTAGGCGGTGGCTAGCCGTATGATTTTGTATTTTTGAAGATATGAGGGAAGATACGACCAAACACCAAGGAAGACGTCGTCAGTTGGTTGATATATTAAAAGACAAGGGGATCAACGATAAGGCTGTTTTAAAAGCCATTGGCGACATACCTCGCCACTTGTTTATGGACAGTAGTTTTGAAGACCACGCCTATCAAGATAAGGCATTTCCTATAGGTGCTGACCAAACCATATCACAGCCTTACACTGTAGCCTTTCAAAGCCAGCAACTCATAGTTTCACCGGGCACTAAAGTATTGGAGATTGGCACGGGCTCAGGATATCAAACAGCTGTATTGTGTCATATGGGGGCAGAGGTTTATTCTATTGAGCGGCAGCACGAACTGTTTCGTACAAGTCTAAAAAGACTTCCTGCACTTGGGTTTAAGGCCAAGAAACTCATTTTTGGAGATGGTTACAAAGGGTTTGCTGAAAAAGCACCTTTTGATAGAATTATTGTAACAGCAGGCGCTCCATTTATCCCCGAAGCCTTATTGGCACAATTGTCTATTGGGGGCAAAATGGTTATTCCTGTTGGGGAAAAAAATCAAAAGATGACTGTCATTACACGTACCTCGGATGCTGATTTTGAACAATTGGTACTTGGTGATTTTAGATTTGTCCCTTTGTTAGGAGATAAAAATTAGCGACGAAATCCTTTTTTAACGCGATCAAGTTGGCGTTTGTTTTCCCTGTCCTTGATGGTTTCCCGCTTATCGTGTATTTTCTTACCCTTTGCAAGCGCAATAAGAACCTTTGCCCAGCCTTTATCTGTGATAAAAACCTGCAACGGCACAATGGTAAGCCCTACGTTTTGAACTTCTTTGAGCAGTTTTTTTATTTCTTTTTTTTGCAATAGCAATTTCCGATCTCCTTTGGTCTTGTGATTTACGTAACCACCATGGCTGTATTCTTCTATATGCATATTGATAAGAAACAACTCGCCTTGTTCGCTGAAACTACAGAAACTTTCGGCAATAGAAGCCTTACCCGCACGAATAGACTTGATTTCTGTACCTGTTAGCACAATGCCAGCAGTATACTGATCCATCAGTTCGTACTCAAAACGCGCACGTTTATTCTTTATGTTGACCTGCTGCTGCATGCTGCAAAAGTATAACATAATAGCGATGTTCATTTGTTTTTAATAAATGCTTTTTTTTATAATGTGAATTGTGTCAGCTATTGTTATTTTTGGCGATATAAATTATGCTATGAAAATCCAACGCGACGAACAGATTTTTGAGTTAATCGAAGCAGAAAGAGCACGCCAAATAGGCGGAGTTGAACTAATTGCTTCTGAAAACTTCACCAGCCCACAAGTTATGGAAGCCACAGGCTCCATCCTCACTAACAAATATGCCGAAGGTTATCCTGGTAAGCGATACTACGGCGGTTGTGAAGTGGTTGATGAAATAGAAACCATTGCTATTGATAGAGCAAAAGCTTTGTTTGGTGCCGCTTATGCCAATGTGCAGCCGCACTCTGGCTCGCAGGCCAATACAGCTGTTTACCATGCCTTTATCAAGCCTGGTGACAAAATTATGGGCTTTGATTTGTCTCATGGAGGTCACCTTACCCACGGTTCTCCTGTAAATTTTTCAGGTCGTCTATACAACGCTGTCTTTTACGGGGTAGATAAGGAAACAGGTCGCTTGGATTATGATGTAATTGAAGAAATTGCAGCAAGAGAAAAACCCAATATGATCATTGCAGGTGCATCTGCATACTCTCGTGACATTGATTTTAAGCGCTTTAGAGCAATTGCCGACAGTGTTGGTGCCTTTCTTTTGGCTGACATTTCACACCCTTCTGGATTGATAGCCAAAGGCATCTTAAACGATCCGTTACCGCATTGTCATATTGTTACTACTACAACACACAAAACCCTTCGTGGTCCTCGTGGTGGCTTGATGATGATGGGGCAGGACTTTGAAAATCCATTTGGATTAAAATTTAAAAATGGGAACTTGCGCATGATGTCTTCTTTGTTGGATATGGCCGTCTTTCCTGGAAATCAAGGTGGTCCACTCGAGCACGTTGTTGGTGCAAAAGCCATTGCTTTTGGTGAAGCACTTACAGATGACTTTTTACAATACATGTTACGTGTGCGCGAAAATGCTCAAGCCATGGCCAAAGCCTTTGTGGATAGGGGATACGACCTTATTTCTGGAGGCACGGACAATCATATGATGTTGGTTGACTTGCGCAACAAAAACATATCTGGAAAACAAGCAGAGCAAGCCCTCGTAAAAGCCGAGATTACCGCGAATAAGAATATGGTTCCCTTTGATGACAAATCGCCATTTGTTACTTCTGGAATACGCTTCGGTACAGCTGCCATTACAACACGAGGACTAAACCCCTCGGACATGGAGCCTATCGTTTCGCTTATTGATGAGGTTATTCAGAAGCCTGAAAATGAAAAAGTAATTGAAGGGGTTGCTGCGCAAGTGCACAAGATGATGGCACATCGTCCACTCTTCAACGCTTAGTCTTCTATAATTACATGTTGATAAGCACCCAAATCGGGTGGTGATGTTCGTGCTTTTCCTGCTAAGTCTACAGGAACATTCACACTTGTATCTCCTTTTCGTATAAATTCACTCTCTTGGCTTATACGCATGTCGTTGTCTTCTGCTAGCACAAAGGCGGGAGTTCCGTTGCGGATAATTTGATTGTAATAGGAATTATTATCCCAGTCAAAAAATGGATTGTTGATAATTGATGTGTTTGAAGATTCAAACTGTATGGCCGTGTGGTTTAAATAAAAGTTTACCGCATCGCTGCCTTCTTGTTCTACATAGAACTCAACAAACTGGTTTCCTTCAATAATACAGTTTTCGAATGTAGCTTCTGTAAGTGGTTGTATAAAGTTGCTTCCATCTGCTAGTTGAGCATAATCGTTGAGTAATACCGCAGGAACGGATCTAAATCCTTTGTTCCAATAATTTGCAAACGTACAGTGCTTAAAATTGTATTTTCCTCCAATGGTTCCGGCAAATGAGGATTGCCCCGCATTTCCAAAAACGCTGTTTACGGCAGAGATATGTGCCGTTTTCCCCCAAAGATTAAATGCAGCGCTGTTGTGAATTTGAGTATTTTCTAATGTTAAGGTAGGGCTATTGGTTTCATCATTAAAGTCCATCAATATACCAACAGATGCATTTTTGATTGTGGCGTGATTAAATTGATGTTGTGTGCTTCCAGCCGTAAGCCAAATGGCGCCCCATTGACCCGGAATAAAGTCATAAAGTGGTTCAAGCCTGTCGCCTTCAAAAACAACCTCTCCTTCAAGTTTTTCTGGATCGTTGCTCACTGTGCCGTCGACTATCATGGTGGCATCCTTGGCGACAATAATTCCAGAGTTTTTGTGAAAATGTATACGGGCACCTGCTTCAAAAGTCACAGTCTTGCCAGATGGTACACCCATATAGCCGTAAATTACATATGGCTTTTCATTGGTAAACACCAATTCGGTATCATCTAAATAGAAACCTTCTAGCCCAACCGTATTTCCAACATCGTCTATTCCAATCGGAATGCTTTCTTTAATACCTTGACTGTCCTTATCTGAATATAAAAAAACGGCATCTTGTACAAGTGTCAATAGCGTAACAGCACCAACATCTGAAAAGTGAATTTTGTCTTCGTATAAAAACTGGGTGTCAGTACTTGTTAATTGCTCAATATCAGCTGTTGTTTCTACAAAAACATACATACTATCTTTTGGTAATAGCTCCACTGCATCGAATGATTTGCCACTCCTGCCATCCACATTAAGTCTAAAATTAGATGCTGCGCCATTTTCTAGGTAAATGGAAGGAATAGAGATCGGGTCATCTGACTTGTTGTAAACCTTTAATGTGTAGGTAGCAGAGCTAATATTGGTAAAAACCGTGTCCAAATACACAGTATCACGACTAAAGCGCAACTCACTGTTTTGTACTGGTCGAAAGTCAAAGTCTTTTCGACAGCTGCTATACAGCGAGACCAAAAGGACTAATCCTAGCAATAGGATTGCATCTCGCAAGAATGAATAGGCGTTATTTTTCAATTATTTTTACTTCAAATAGTTTGTCCCAGTATTTTCCTGTTACAAAGAAAGTCTTGCGCTCTGGGTGATAGGCGATTCCGTTAAATACGTCTAATTGATTGTGTTGGGTAACCTTTTTTTTGAGTCCGGAAAAGTCAACAACACCAGAAACAATCCCTGTATTTGGGTCAAAAATAACAACCACATCTTTATTAAACTGATAGGTGTTGGCATAAATCTTACCATTAGCATATTCAAGTTCGTTTACTTTAGAGAGAAAAGTGTTGTGAGTAACTATGTCTTGACTGGATAGTTCTTCGAAAGTATTGGGATCAAGCTTCCAAAGCTTTTGACTGCCATCGGTTTTGTATAAAAAATTACCGTCGCTACACAGTCCCCAACCCTCAGGGCTTTTGGTATATGAAAACGATTTTTCTAGAGTTAAATCATCGGAATTGTAGACAAACCCTACTTTCTTTTTCCAGGTTAATTGGATGATATTACCGTCAAAATGGGTGATGCCTTCTGCAAAATAAGCTTTGTCGATAGGTAGTTTTTGAATGACTTCTCCCGTCTTAAAATTTACTTTTCGCAACGATGAATTGCCATACTGACCAGTGCTTTCAAACAATGTACCGTTGACAAACTCCAAACCTTGGGTGTAAGCGTTAATATCATGTGGGTAGCTTTGAATTAATTCATACCCAAACACTTTAGGTTTATTAGGCGCAAACACTCTAATGGTTTTCGATATTTCGCTGTTTCCATCAGCTGTTTCAATAACTGCTTTTACCGTTTGCTCTCCTGTTTTTGACGGAATTATATAGGGTACTTGAAGTACCTCATCATCGTGATAAAAACTGATAGACTGTTGTTCAACAGCTGGCTTAATCGATAAAAAGATGGTGTCCGCTATGCTTGGATTTTTAGCACTAGAGGTAGTGGTTATTTTGTAGCGGAGCGACTGTTTCGATGAGCAAGCCGAAAGCAGAAGTAGGGCAAGGGCCAGAAAGGTTAATAAGCGAAGATTCATTTTACAAATATATTGTTTAAAAATATGAATATTGTCTCTAATAAAATACACAAAGCCCGTATATTTGCATTGGGCAGGTTCTACACAACCAGCTCCTGCTGAATCCCCCAGGGCGGAAACGCAGCAAGGGTAAGTGGTCGTAGCGGTGTGCTGTAGGTAGCCTGCCTTTTTTTTATGAAAAATTCACGCGTTGTTCTCATTACAGGTGCTTCTTCAGGAATAGGTCTTTCAGTAGGGCAATACCTATCTTCATTACAATATCAAGTTGTGGGTACAAGTAGAAACCCCGATAAATACCCTAATCATCCATTTCCCTTAATAGCTATGGACGTGTTGGACAACACTTCTGTAAAAGATGGAATTGATGTTGTAATTGGACAGTTTTCACGAATAGACGTGTTAATTAACAATGCCGGTATGGGTATGGCTGGTCCTTTGGAAGAAATGGATTTGAAGGCGGTTGACAGCCTTATGAACACAAACTTAAATGGCCCAATACGTGTTATGCAACATACATTAACGTTTATGCACAAGCAGCAATCTGGTGTTATTATCAATGTGGCTTCTCTTGCGGGAGATAATGGTTTGCCTTTCCGGAGTATTTATGCTGCCTCAAAAGCAGCACTTATGCGCGTTAGCGAAAGCTTACGCTTAGAATTGCGCCACACACCCATACAGTGTACCGTATTATCTCCAGGCTCTATTAAAACAGCCATTGCTGAAAACCGGTATTATGCCCCCCTCTCTGAGGATTCCATGTATTATACACAATACAAGGCTTCACTAGCAGACATGGACAGTCATGTCAATAAGGGACTTCCGCCGATTAGTGTGGCTATAAAAATTGAAAAACTATTAAATAAAAAGAAATTAAAGCCACATTACAGCGTAGGTCCATTTTTAGAAGTACTTTCGCCAATAATTAAGTTTTTGTTGCCCCAACGAGCTTATGAAAACCTTATAGCATCCTTTTATAATTTAAATTAAACACATGAAATTTTTTATCGATACTGCCAATTTAGATCAAATCAAAGAAGCACAATCCCTTGGCATTTTAGACGGGGTTACAACCAATCCATCTTTGATGGCCAAAGAAGGAATTACGGGACAAGATAATATCATAGCCCATTACAAAGCCATTTGTGAAATCGTAGAAGGGGATGTTTCTGCTGAAGTTATCGCAACTGACTATGAGGGAATGATTACAGAAGGTGAGGCCCTTGCGGCACTTCATCCGCAAATTGTAGTTAAAATACCCATGATATTAGAAGGTATTAAGGCCATCAAGTATTTTTCAGACAAAGGCATCAAGACAAACTGTACCCTAGTCTTTTCAACGGGTCAGGCATTGCTTGCAGCAAAAGCCGGTGCCACGTATGTTTCGCCTTTTATAGGTCGTTTAGATGATGTTTCTACTGATGGGCTTCAGTTGATTGAAGACATTAGAAATATTTACGACAACTATTCATTTACTACAGAAATCTTAGCCGCCTCTGTGCGTCACACCATGCACGTTATTGACTGTGCACATATCGGTGCCGATGTTATGACAGGTCCGTTGAGTGCCATTGCTGGTTTGGCAAAGCATCCGTTAACCGATATTGGTTTGGCTAAATTTTTAGCTGACTACAAGAAGGGGAACTAAAACAAACACAATCATATTTAAAAGCTCGCAGTATTTCTGTGGGCTTTTCTATTTTTGCAAAAAACTAATCTATGTTATCGGTATCGAATCTTTCTGTTCAATTTGGCAAACGCGTTCTTTTTGACGAAGTAAACACTTCTTTCAATCATGGCAATTGCTACGGTATTATTGGTGCTAATGGTGCTGGTAAATCTACCTTTCTCAAGGTTTTGACGGGTGTAATGGAGCCTAATTCTGGAAATGTTCACCTGGAGTCGGGTAAGCGTATGTCGGTATTGGAGCAAGATCACTTTGCGTGCGATGACTTTCCTGTTTTGGAAACAGTTATTAGAGGGAATAAACCGCTTTATGCCATAAAAAAAGAAATGGACGATCTCTATGCTAAACCTGATTTTTCTGATGCAGATAGCGATAGAGTAGGGGAACTTCAAATCAAGTATGAAGAAATGAATGGCTGGAATGCTGAAAGTGATGCTGCTGCCATGTTGTCTAACCTAGATATTTCGGAAGCACAACACTATACGCTGATGAAAGATCTTGATGGAAAGCAAAAGGTACGTGTACTTTTGGCTCAGGCTTTGTTTGGTAACCCCGATGTGCTGATTATGGATGAGCCTACAAACGACTTGGACTACGAAACCATCCAATGGCTCGAAAACTTTTTAGCGAATTATGACAATACCGTTATAGTGGTATCACACGACCGTCACTTTTTAGATGCCGTTTGTACACACATTTCAGATGTAGACTTTGGAAAAATCAATCACTACTCTGGTAATTATACCTTTTGGTATGAGTCGAGTCAATTGGCAGCCAAGCAACGTGCACAACAGAACAAAAAATCAGAAGAAAAGAAAAAGGAGTTAGAAGAATTTATTGCACGCTTTAGTGCAAATGTCGCCAAGTCGAAGCAAGCAACTTCAAGAAAGAAAATGATTGATAAGCTCAATATTGAAGATATACGTCCGTCTTCGAGACGTTATCCTGCCATTATATTTGAGCAAGAGCGCGAAGCTGGAGATCAAATTCTCAACATAGAAAATCTTGCTGCTGAAGCAGATGGGAAAGTGCTTTTTTCAGCAATAGACATCAATCTTGCCAAAAGTGATAAGGTAGTAGTTTACAGCAAGGATGCTCGTGCTGCCACAGCATTCTATGAAATCATAAACGGCAATCAACAAGCTACTGCGGGTTCCTTTCAATGGGGGGTAACCACCAACCAGAGTTATTTGCCATTAGATAACGCCAGATATTTTGAAGATGAAGAATCGCTTGTAGATTGGTTGCGTCAATACGCCAAAACAGATGAAGAGCGGGAAGAAGTTTTCTTACGAGGCTTTTTGGGTAAAATGTTATTTAGTGGGGACGAGGCATTGAAATCTGCGAAAGTCCTTTCTGGAGGTGAAAAAGTGCGTTGTATGTTGTCACGTATGATGATGGTACGCGCCAATGTGTTGATGTTAGATGAGCCCACAAACCACCTTGACTTGGAATCCATTACCGCATTCAACAATTCACTTATTAAATTTAAAGGAACAGTACTGTTGACCACACACGACCATGCATTTGCACAGTCTGTTGGAAATAGGGTAGTTGAGTTAACGCCAAAAGGGGTTATTGATCGTCATATGACATTTGATGAGTATATGGCTGATCCTAAAATTAAGGAGCTGCGTGATAAGATGTATGCCTAGATAAGGCTTTTTGCTTTTTCGAGATCAGAATTGGCAACCCAAACCTGTTGCATCATGGATGCAGCGCCAAATCCAGCCAAGCGAGCAGACTCACTTTCGTCTTTGATAATGGGGAATATATTGTGTTCTTCCAAAAGCGCTTTTACCCGTTGTGTTTCGATAACATTGCTTGCACATAGAAGGGTAAACGAATCGTTCATCAGCTGTTGTAGTATTTACTATTCCAAATAGCTCTATTAAAGTTCTTTCCTCTAGCAAATGTATAATAAATTACAATTGCAGCTACCGCTTTGAACATGAAGAAGTAAATCATGATAAAGTCACGGGTCGTTGGATTGGGTGTAAATAACGACATAGGAACAAAGAAGCTTAGAAAAAAGCTAAACACTAATAGTGAAATACAAGCAGTTATAATATTCTTAAATGGCCAAACCATAGCCTTGCGGAAGGGATGCAAGTCATCGCCCCATTGGTGGATTAGGTAATAATATCCATTACCCATAGGAGCAAACAGCAGCGGATCGTCGGCATTTTCTAATTTAAATAGCTTAGAAGGAGCCATGATTTTAAGATCAGAAAGGATGGTGTTATGTGTGGCCTCAATGGATTTGATTTGCGATATTGCCTCTAGCGGAAATTCACCTTTAAACAAAGTAGCATCCAAGAAACGCAATCTGAAATCAATACATGTTTTCTTTATTTGACTGATGTGAAATATGCGATTGGATTCAACTTTATCCAAATCAAAGTTATTTAAAGTTGATGTGGTTAAAGGAGCTTGAGTAACTGCTTTGGCTTTGTTTAATTCTTTATAAATATCGGTATGAGTGAACATGGAATTTCTTTTTAGCAATGTTCAAATATACGCATAACTATCATACAATCAAATGTTTAACAGTCGTTAAACAATGTTACTTTCGAAGCTCAGCACCTAATTGTTTGTGGTATTGGTCTGCAATTTTTTGCATGGTCTTATCAATCAATTTATCGGTAAGTGTTTTCTCTTTATCGCGTAACGTAAAATTTAGCGCATAGGATTTTTTTCCTTCAGGAACTCCTTTCCCAGTGAACACATCAAATAGCCCAATGTCCTCGAGTAGATGTCGTTCTGTTTTCTTTGCAATTTGAAATAATTCTTTAAAAGAAGTGCTTTTGTCTACCAATAGGGCAAGGTCTCGATGAACCGATGGAAACTTGGATAACTTTTCGACCTTAACAGTTTGTTTTACAAATTGTGTGAGCACATCCAAATCTAATGTACAAGCAAACACATCTTGATCAATAGAAATGTCATTAAAACCTTTTAAATCAATCCAGCCATAAGTGCCAATTTTAGTTTTGCCTACACTCAATGTTATGCTTTCTTTAAAACTAGAATTTTCTTCAGGCGATTCTTTCACGTTGAGCCCTAAACGATTTAATAAGCTATTGACGATTCCCTTTAAGTAGAAGAAATCTGATTTATACGCTGAAATAACCCAGTTGTTCTGCAATTGTTTTCCGGTAAGCATTATGCCAAGTGTAGCTTCTTGAGTAGTTCCTTCTTCTGTTTTGTGATATTGGTTTCCAAATTCAAAAAAACGCAAGTCTTGCTGCTGTCGGTTAATATTGAACTGCACTGCCTCTAACATTCCATAGATCAAGTTGGTACGCATAACAGATAATTCACTACTCAATGGGTTGAGTATTTCTACCATGCCAGTGGGGTTGCTATCGTGCCTTGGTGATGTCAGGGAGTTATTGTAAATCTCATAAAAACCCTGAGCGACAAGTTGTTGGGAAATGCGTGTTTCCAGTTGATTGGTATTGTTTTTTGTTAGGTCAGGGATAGAGCTGTTTAGTTTGATTCCTGTTGGGATATTATTGTATCCGTACACCCTTAAAATCTCTTCGACAATATCGGCAGGTCTTCGTACATCTGCACGGTAGGTAGGAACTTCTAAGCCAACTGAGGTTTCTGTAACATGGGCAATTTTAATATCTAAATCTTGAATGATTTTTTTGATTTTCTCTCTTGGAATTTCATGACCTATAAGCCCATTAATGTAGTCATACTTTAGTAAAACTTGGTGGGGCTTATGCTTGATTGGGTACTCATCAATAATTTCTGAACTAACAGCTCCTCCAGCAACTTCTTGAATAAGTATGGCTGCTCTCCTAAGGCTATATTTGACTAACTCGATATCAATTCCACGTTCATAACGAAACGAAGCATCTGTGCTCAGCCCGTGACGTTTTGCTGTTTTTCTAATACTGACAGGATTAAAGTAAGCGCTCTCTAAAAATACTTCTGTTGTTTGTTCTGTTACTCCAGATTCTAGACCTCCAAAAACACCTGCTAAGCACATAGGTGTATCGCCATTGCATATGACCAAGTCTTCGCTACTTAATTTACGTTCAACGCCGTCTAAAGTAACAAAGGGAGTTCCTTCTTTAAGTTTTTGCACGCGCACCACGCCACTGCTTATTTTGGCCCCATCAAAAGCGTGCAATGGTTGTCCCATCTCATGTAAGACATAGTTTGTTGCATCAACGATATTATTTATAGGTTTCAATCCTATTGCCTTTAAGCGATGCTGTATATGCTCGGGTGAAGGCTTTACCTCAACTCCTGTTATGCGTAAGCCACAATAGCGTGGTGCGGCATCAGCGTCACGTACATCAATTTTGATAGCTCCTTTATAGTTATCAGTGTGAAACGAACTTATGGAGGGCGTAATAAGCGTAGTAGTATCTTCTTTTTGGGCTAGTGCTGCACGTAAATCTCTGGCCACTCCATAATGACTCATGGCATCCGATCGGTTAGGAGTAAGTCCGATTTCAAATATTTCATCGGTTACGATTTCAAAAACTTCTTTACAGGGTTTGCCAGCCTTGTGGTGATTTTCAAGCACCATAATACCTTCGTGACTTTTGCCCAGACCTAATTCGTCTTCGGCACAAATCATTCCTTGACTAAGTTCTCCTCTAATCTTACTTTTTTTAATGACGAAAGATTCCCCATTTTCAGAGTAAAGTGTTGTGCCAATCGTGGCTACTGGAACCGTTTGTCCAGCTGCTACATTAGGTGCTCCGCATACAATTTGAACATGCTCCGCCTCACCTATATCAACCTGTGTGATTTTAAGTTTGTCGGCATTGGGGTGTTTGTCACAAGTCAATATTTTACCAATGACAACGCCCTCAAGCCCACCTTGTATCGATTGGTATTGATTGATTCCCTCAACTTCTAAACCTAGATCGGTTAGTATTTCACCTACTTCTGAGGCACTTAAATCGGTTTTTATGAAATCTCGTAACCAGTTAAAAGAAATCTGCATGCGTGTAATTTGAACAACAAAGATACAATTAAGATGGTTTTTTGGGCATTATTTACCCAATGTACTTCCAAATACTTTTTCCTTGTTGTGTTAAGGAGAGCGCCAAACGTATGTTTTCGTTTATTGAAAGGGATAAATTCGGATCATTTTGAAGTAGCGCATCTACTGCATGACGCACCGTTTTTAGTATGTCTACATCTTTTTTCAGATTAGCAATCAGAAACGGTAAAACCCCACTTTGCTGAGTACCCATAACATCTCCTGGTCCACGAAGGGATAAATCTACTTCTGCCAATTCGAAGCCGTCTTGCGTTCTGACCATGGTTTGTATGCGTGTTTGCGCATCTTGGCTAAGTTTAGATCCTGTCATCAAAATACAATAACTCTTACTAGCACCACGACCAACACGCCCCCTGAGTTGGTGAAGTTGTGATAAGCCAAAGCGTTCGGCACTTTCAATAATCATAATGCTTGCATTGGGAACATCAACACCTACTTCAATGACCGTAGTGGCCACCATAATTTGTGTTTTTTTAGAAATAAAACGCTCCATCTCATAAGCTTTGTCCTTGGCATTCATTCTGCCGTGAACAATGCTAATTTGAAAGTCTGGTAGTGGAAATTCGCGTACAATGCTTTCATAGCCATCCATCAAATCTTTGTAGTCCAAAACTTTGGACTCTTGAATAAGCGGATAAACAATGTATACTTGTCGCCCCTTGGCAATTTCCTCTCGCATAAATTGAAATACAGCCAAGCGTTTGCTGTCAAACCGATGCGTTGTTGTAATGGGCTTTCTCCCTGGCGGTAATTCATCAATCACTGATAGATCTAAGTCGCCATAAGCGGTCATTGCCAAGGTTCTGGGGATAGGGGTGGCTGTCATTACTAATATGTTTGGAGGTGTACTGTTTTTTCGCCATAGTTTAGCACGTTGTGCCACGCCAAAACGATGTTGTTCATCAACTATAGCAAGTCCAAGTTGTTTAAAATTTACGGTTTCCTCAAGTACTGCATGGGTGCCAATAAGTATTTGCAATTGTCCATTTGCCAATTTTTCAAACAGTGGTTCACGCTCTTTCTTGGTTACAGAGCCGGTGAGTAAACCAATCTCGACACCAAGAGGCGTCAACAAGCCCTTTATACTGCTGAAGTGCTGTTGTGCTAAAATTTCTGTTGGTGCAACTAGGGTAGCTTGCACATTATTGTCCAAGGCCATTAACATACATAGAACGGCTACGATGGTTTTCCCTGAACCAACGTCGCCCTGTAGCAACCTGTTCATTTGTGCCTCACTGTTTAAGTCAGTTCTAATTTCCCGCACAACACGTTTTTGTGCTTCGGTTAAGGGAAAGGGTAGGTGGTCGTGAAAAAAGCGATTAAAATACGACCCAATTTTAGGAAAGGGGATGCCTTTTATGCGTTCTTTCCGATGTTGTTTTTTTAGGCCTAATTGCAACTGTACAAAAAACAATTCTTCAAATTTCATTCGGTATTGTGCACGTGCTAATGCTTCCTGCGACTTGGGAAAGTGAATGGCTTTTAGAGCTTCATTTTTCTCAATCAACCGATATGTATTACGTATCTCATCAGACAAAACTTCTTGCAAATTGTTTTGCATCTCATCAAATAAATTTTCTACTATTTGTCGCACAATACGCTGAGAAATGCCGCTTTTAGTCAAGTTTTCTGTTGATGGGTAAACCGCTTGAAAATTTCCTTTTCGTTGTTCGTGATCCGATATAAGTTCTAGTTCTGGATGCGAAATGGAACATTTTTTTCCATACCAATTGAGTCGCCCAAATGCCATATAGGGCGTGTTTAACTGTATTGATTTTTGAATCCACTGTTGTCCTCGAAACCAAACAAGTTCCATGCTGTGCTCACCATCTGTAAAAGTAGCCACCAAGCGACTGCCTCGTTTTTGCTTAATGGTTTCAATACGGGAAATGCTCCCCAACACTTGCACATCTGCGGTGGTTTGGGGTAGTTCTCCAGGTGTGTAATAGTTACTTTTGTCAATATAGCGGTGTGGAAAAAAATAAAGAATGTCTTGCAATGTGTATATGCCCAACTCTTTTTTAAGCAATTGCGCCCTGTTTGGACCAACGCCTTTTAAATATTCGATAGGTTTTTGCAACAATGCCGACATAAAAACGAAGATAGCAGTTTCCTGTTAATAACTATTCCTCAGGCTTCTTTATCAACCGTATGTGTTTGGCTATTTTCACTTTAAATTTAATGCGTTGGAAGATTACCTCAAGCTGCTTAATGAAGCCCAGCAAAAACCTACTGTCCACAAAGAGGGACCTCTTATGGTTATTGCAGGCGCTGGTTCTGGTAAAACGCGCGTGCTCACATACCGTATTGCCTACTTGATGCAGCAAGGAGTTGATTCCTTTTCCATATTAGCATTGACGTTTACCAACAAAGCTGCACGCGAAATGAAAGCTCGGATTGCCCAAATTGTTGGTGAGAGCGAATCCAAAAATCTTTGGATGGGTACTTTTCACTCTGTGTTTGCTCGTATCCTTCGTGCGGAAGCCGACCGTTTGGGCTATCCCTCAAGCTTTACGATTTACGATACCCAAGACTCCGAGCGTTTGTTGAGCTCCATCATCAAAGAGCTACAACTCGATAAAGATCTGTATAAGGTTAAACAAATTCGTGCGCGCATCTCTTCATTTAAAAACAGTCTGATTACGGTACGTGCCTACTACAACAACCCAGAGTTGGTTGAGGCAGATCGGGAATCCAAGCGTCCAGAAATGGGTAGCATTTACAAAGAGTATGTAGATCGTTGCTTTAAGGCTGGCGCCATGGATTTTGACGATCTACTTCTTAAAACCAATGAGTTGTTAAATAGGTTTCCAGACGTCCTTGCTAAATATCAGGAACGTTTTCGCTACATTTTGGTTGATGAGTACCAAGATACCAACCACTCTCAATACTTGATTGTACGGGCTTTGGCAGATCGCTATCAAAACGTTTGTGTGGTAGGTGACGATGCTCAAAGCATCTACGCCTTTCGGGGTGCAAACATTCAGAATATTCTCAATTTTCAACGCGACTATGACGATGCAGCAGTGTATCGATTGGAACAAAACTATCGTTCCTCCAAAACCATAGTTCAAGCGGCTAATGCCGTAATTGCACACAATCAAAACAGATTAGAAAAGAACGTTTGGACCGAAAACCCTGAGGGGCATAAAATTATTTTACATCGCAGTCCAACAGATGGAGAAGAAGGTAGATATGTTGCAGGTGATATTTTTGAACGTGCGATGCAAACGCAACAGGGCTATGAAAATTATGCCATATTATATCGCACCAATGCACAGTCTCGTGCTATGGAAGACGCCTTGCGAAAGCGTAATATTCCGTATCGTGTGTATGGAGGTGTTTCTTTCTACCAGCGCAAGGAAATCAAGGATGTATTGGCCTATTTGCGCTTGCTGATCAATCCCAATGACGAGGAAAGCTTAAAGCGAGTAATAAACTATCCCATGCGAGGTATTGGGCAAACGACTATCAACAAACTTATCGTAGCAGCAAAGACGCACGATTGTACGCTATATCAGGTATTGGAGAAGATTCAAGAACTCCCCCTTAACATCAATGCGGGAACACGAACCAAATTGCAAGACTTCTATACCCTTATAGAGTCGATTAAAACCCAACTCACAACACTAGATGCTTTTGAATTGGCCGATATGGTTACCAAGAAGGTAGGTTTGGTTTCAGAACTTAAAAAAGAGGGGACACCGGAAGCCGTTACCCGTATTGAAAACATTGAAGAATTGCTGAATGGCATCAAAGATTTTGTTGATGGGCAGCGCGAACTCGTTGATGCTACTGGTTCTTTGGTTGAGTTTTTAGAAGACGTTGCATTGGCTACTGACTTTGACAATGAAGTCAAAGATCAGCAAGCTGTTTCGCTTATGACCATTCACCTTGCTAAAGGTTTGGAGTTTCCAAACGTGTATATTGTTGGTTTAGAGGAGGATTTATTTCCCTCTGCCATGAGCGTAAACACTAGGGCAGAACTGGAAGAAGAACGAAGGTTGTTTTATGTTGCACTTACGCGCGCTGAAAAACGTGTTACGCTGACTTATACGCTGTCGAGATATCGATGGGGAAAAATTATTGATGCAGAACCCAGCAGATTTTTGGCTGAAATTGACGAGGCTTACATTGACAATCAAGTGGTGAATGACGATTATTCATTTAAGCCTTTTATGGATACCTCCGTCTTTGACGCGCCAGACCCAAACAAAGTCCGCTTTAAGCCTCCCGTAAAAAAGAAACCCCCAGCAGCAGTACCACCTAAAGCGCGCATGAAATCTTTAGCTAAAGCGGCACCTAGCAGTGGTCCCACATTAGATTTATCCGAAATCCAACAGGGCATTCGAGTTTCACATAGCCGTTTTGGGTTTGGAACCGTCTTAAGTACCGATGGGGTAGGTAATGATGCAAAGGCTCTTATCCGTTTTGATCAATCTGGGGAAAAAAATGTACTGTTGCGCTTTGCAAAACTTAAGGTAGTTTCATAAAAAAAGCCACCCTAAGGTAGCTTTGATTTTTTTTATTATTACCCTTTATTTGGAAGCAGCCTCCATACCTTTTTCAAGTAAATCAAAGAATTGATCAAGCTTGGGCAACACAACAATGCGTGTTCTGCGGTTTTTAGCGCGTCCGTCAAGCGTTTCATTATCTTCGAGTGGTACATAAGAACTCCGTCCTGCTGCAGTCATGCGCGCGGGATCAACCAAGAAATCGTTTTGCAGTATACGTACAACAGCCGTTGCGCGCTTCACACTCAAATCCCAGTTGTCTACAAGTACATTGCTGTCTTTTTTAACGGGTACATTATCAGTATGCCCTTCAACCATAAACTCCAAGTCTGTTTTGTCGTTTATGACACGCGCAACCTTTCCAAGTACTTCTTTGGCACGAGCGGTGACCGTATAGCTACCACTTCTGAACAACAGTTTGTCAGAGATGGAAATAAAGACAACCCCCTTTTCAACATTAACCTCAATATCAGAATCGTTAATGTCCACAAGCGCACCCTTAAGACTAGTAACCAATGCCAAGGTAACCGAATCTCTACGTGTAACGGCATCCTGCATACGAGTAATGCGCATATCTTTTTCTTTTAAAGACTCTAGTGAGCGCTCAAGATTTTCAGCACCTTTTTGAGACAGCGTTGTTAAGTTGCCCATATTATTGATAAGCTCTTGATTGTTAGCTTTTAGGAAAGTAATTTGGTCACGAAGCGCAGAAACGTCCGCATCACTTTTTGCCTTTTCGTCAATACATGAATTCAGGCGTACAGTAGCGGAGTTCAACAGATCTTTGGTTTCTTTGTGGTCAGATTCTAAAGCAGTGTATTTCTTCTGCGACACACAAGAGGCCAGAAGTGCAGGGATTACAATTAATAAGATGCGTGTTCTTTTCATTTATAAAAATATTTAAGAGTCTAAAATTACTATAAAAACGAGTATTGAGACGCTTTCTTGTGTTAAACTATTAAAAAAAATATATGTTTTACTCAACACAATAGTTGTCACCCGCGCTAAATTTTTCAAAGGTTGCTGCATCTACCTGAACATCACTTCGCATACTTCCTTGGTATTCATTGGAAGTAATTCGATCACACCCATCGAAGCAGATCACAAAAATATACTGCTCAGACGTACTGATCTTGTCTAAAATTTCTCCGCATTTGTCGTCTGATTTACAAGAGAGAAAAAGCAATAGTATTCCAGATATTATTTTTTTCATCTGTGGATATTTTTTGAGCAATTCAAGTTAAAATTCTCTTTTACCAAACTCACTATCAATGAAATTAGATCTGTTTTTTCCATTTTGAAATATGTACGAAAGGTTCAGCGTGATCATGTCTACTTCGTATATATAGTTGGTAGTAGTGTAAAACTCGTTATCCCGCCAGGTTGTTATGCGTTGCTCGTTGGTATCTAATAACCCCATGTCTATATTTAGCCATTGTAATGTGCATTTGAGTTTGTCGTTTAAAAATGATTTTTGAATACTAAGGTTAGGCGTATAGTACCTTGAATCTTCCCCTTGTGCTGTTACTCTGTCCGAAATATAATTTATAGAAAACTGAACAGCGGCATTATCCCAAAAACGATAATTGGTATTAGCATTAAAACTGTAAACAGTCGTTTTTGTGTTTACCGGTCTGTTGTCAAACGAACCGTTCAGATCATATTGATAAATATTTCCACCAAAATAGGCATCCCACTTGGCAGCAAACTTTAGCTGAGTTCCAAACTCAACTCCAAAGGTTTTGGCGTTACCTACATTTGAATAAATACGGTTTAATATGGTGCTGCTGTACACCGTGTTCACGCGGTTTACTACATTTATTGAATTACGGTAATAAGCAGTAGCAAAAGCACTGGTATTATCAGAAATTTTTCTGTCTAAGCCCAATTCAATTAAGTCAATAAATTCAGGCTTTAGATCTGGATCACCTTGCTCTAGGGTTTCAGCATGCTCGCGTTCAGGAAAAGGGTTCATTTTAAAGGTTGTGGTACGGGCTACTCGTTTGCTGTAAGCCAATTTGGCTTTGGTCTTATCATTTATGGTATACCGTATTGAAGCCGATGGATATGCCTTAGTAAATGCATAATTTCGGGTATCATCAATCGTATTTGCTTTGTCTTTTAGCATCAAATCTCGATTCATTTGCTCAATGCGTAAGCCTATGTTGTAAGCAAGTGCCCCCTTGGATGCTGATAGTTGTCCATAAATTGCATGTATTTCACGGACTAGATTAACCTCACTAGAAAATGCAGGGACCATTACAAAAGGATCGTTAAAACTGGTACGTCGCTCATACAGAAAATCACCTTTGTGGTCTAGGTTACGAAATTGATAGCCCATTGCAATCTCTCCCCCTTCAAAAGGAGAAAAAATATAATCTACTTGCGCCCGAAAGCCATATAATGGGTTGTCGTTCGTATTGTACTCATCTTGGTATAATACGTCATTATCAGGATGCCCTAAGTTTTGATTAACGGTAGGCCCGCCCAATAAAGTATATTCATACAAAAGAGAAAATGAAAGTTCGGATTTGTTTTGAAAAACATGAGCGTAATCTATATTGCCTAAAATGAAATCGCTTTTTCGCTCTCTTAAATTGTGGTTAAAATAGGAGGGAAGATTTGTAATATTTGTACTCCCTTGAGGGGCAATGGTTTGGTTATTGAAATAAACGATATCTGCCAATCGCTTTTTTGACCTTTTTCCTGCATAAAAGCCAACCGATAATTCGTCTGATGCGTTGGGTGCATACTCAAGCGTGAAACGGCCGTTATAATTGGTTTCATCAAAACTGCGCTCACCCGTTGATGGAAGCCCCGTAAATACATCATCAATTATGGTATACACATTACCTTCGCGTCTACCACCCAAATCGTTTCTTTGGTAATTTGCGCCAATGGAAATATTTAACTTTTCTGTATTCACATTGTACGTTCCGTCAATTCCAAAGCGTTGGTGAGCTAATTCGTTTCCATATGTTTCTGTAGAGGGAAAACCACCTTTAATATTTAATTGACTAAAAACGCCCTCAGTAACCCCCTTGCTCGTTATAATATTGATGATTCCAGCCTTGCCCTCAGGGTCATATTTGGCAGATGGGGCGGTAATGAGTTCAATACTGCTAATGGCATTTGCTGGTAGTTGTGCCATGATGGTAGTTGGCGTGCTCTGCGTTGGTTTGCCGTTGAGCAACACTACAAAGCCGCTGGAACCCCTGACAATCAATTCATCATTACCGCTAACACTTATGGCAGGAAGGTTTTTTAGCACATCGAGTGCTGTACCTCCTTGTGCATTCTTGAACGCTTTTGGATTATAAATTTGTTTGTCAATTTTATTGATAATGGTTTTTTGTGTAGTTGAAACAACAACATCATCTAGTAAATTGCCTAGTGTTAATTTTATTGCTCCTAGATCTAAAGTCTTGTCATATAACAAATTTGCAACTTTGTAGACTTCATATCCTATGAACGAAACTTCAAGGTTGTATTTTCCCGTTTTGATATTGTTGATTTTAACAACACCATTTGTTTGTGAAACAACGCCAGATACCAGTGTACCATTATTATCATATAAGGCAGCCGTGGCGTATTCTAATGGATTACCTAATTCGTCTGTTATAGTTGCTTTCAGTTGAGAAAATCCGTATTGGAATTGCAATAGGATATAAGCGAAGAATAGCAGCGAAATGCTCGAGGAAAAGAATTTTTTTTTCAATTTTTTTTGACTTCTTACAAATTTAACCCAAAATTATTATTTTTAAGAAGTTTAATTTAAACAAATTCAAAACATGAAAAACACAATTCTAATAGTATTTATTGTTGCTACAGTGCTTTCTTGTACTAACCCAAAACAAGCATCTGGTGCGCATGCAGAAGCGGTTGAATTCATTTACCAGCCCACCTACCAATCTTCTTTTGAGATGGGTAGTGACGAAAAGGTACTCCTCATTCAAGAAATGCACCAGCACATTATAAATAAAGATTATGATAAGGCTGTCAGCTACCTTACGGATGATGTGGTATTTAACTTGGATAACGGCACCTCATTAGAAGGAAAAGAAAGCGTACTTCAGTTCATGAAGGAAGCCTATTCAGCCGTTTCCATTAACGACTATTCCGTAGCAGTGAACTTTACAGTAGTTGGCGAAAACGATGTTGAGTGGGTTTTACTGTGGGATAACGGAACAATTGAAACTGCTGATGGGCAAAAGTCTAGTTATTCATGGATGGAAGCCTTTGCGTTTACTGGAGATAAAGTCAGTTATTTAAATCAATATGCTAAACCCATTTTAGCAACTGAATAAGGGGTTTGTATGCATATTTGTTATACATTCGCATTTCCTAAATGAATTGGTCAAATTGAATAGCTATGGTTGGCTCTCTTTTTGGCCTTTTCGCTTTTTATGCCCATTCGTTATAGATTAAATTATGATCAGGCAAGGAAAAGTAGGTTAAGAGATTAGCTCAATCTATTTTCCAATACAAAAATTTGCGAAGATATTGCCAAGGATATCATCAGTAGTGACCTCACCAGTTATGGTACCCAGTTCGTGTAAGGTTTGGCGAATATCAATAGCCAGCAAATCGCTGCTTCGGTTTTCTTCAATTCCTTGAATTACCTCTAAGATTCCTGCCATGGCCGTTTGTAATGCCGCCCAATGCCGTTGATTGCTCACCAATGCGCTTCCTGTGTTCCATTCAATCAAGCCAGCAAAGCGCTGCTTTAATGCGGCAATATCGCTTTTGTCTTTGGTACTGATAGCCACTTTATCATAAATGATGGCATCCACGTCCAAACGTTCTAGCCTCTCGAAGAAGTCATGCAGTTTAGCCTTTCCGAGTAAATCCTTTTTGTTAATAACAAGCAATAGGGTAGTGTCATCACGCTTAATTTCGTTTAAGGCTTTCATAACCGCTTGTGGTGATTGTGTTTTTGGATCAACAACATACATCAATATGCTAGCTTTGTCCATTTTTTCTTGTGTACGTTCCACACCCATGGCTTCAACAAGGTCTGTTGTTTTGCGAAGTCCTGCGGTATCTATAAAACGATACTGAATACCGCCTATAGTTAATGTGTCCTCTATGCTATCACGAGTTGTCCCTGCAATATCAGAAACAAGGGCTTTGTCTTCTTCCAGTAAGGCATTTAATAGCGAAGATTTACCTGCATTAGGCATACCTATAAGAGCCACTGGTATTCCGAGCTTTACCGCATTACCCGTTTCAAAAGAATCCAATAGGTTTTTTAGTGTTGTGCGAATGTCGTCTACAAGTTCACGCAATTGTGTTCTATCGGCAAAAGCAACATCTTCTTCGCTAAAATCAAGCTCTAGCTCAATAAGTGAAGCAAAGGATAAGAGTCTTTCTCGCAACGCTCCTAGACTTTTACTAATACCACCACGCAGATGTTGTACCGCAATGTGATGTGCCGCTTCATTTTCGGCAGCTATTAAATCCGCAACAGCCTCTGCCTGTGCTAAATCCATTTTTTTATTCAAAAAGGCACGTAGTGTAAACTCACCCGGCTCGGCCAACCGTGCTCCCATATCTTGCAATACTCCTAAGATTTTTTGTTGCACATAAACAGATCCGTGGCAAGAAATTTCTACCACGTCTTCTCCAGTGTAGGAATTGGGGGTTTTAAAAACAGATACCAAGACTTCGTCTACAAGTGCATTTTTATAATGTATATCACCCAACAAAACCTGATGGGTATTTTGGTGATCTAATTTTTTCCCAAAACGAGATTTAAATACTTTTTCAGCTATCGAAATCGCCTCGTCTCCACTCAAGCGTATTACCGCTATGGCAGCAGCACCTGGGGCAGTTGACAGTGCAACTATGGTGTTGTTAATGTTCAAAGTGAAATGTCTTTACGGTAAGTCCTACGTCGCTTGTGTAGCTCGTGTTTGTAGTTTTTCCACATGGATTGAATTGCCTTGTTTTCTTCCAATTCAGGATTGGTTTCTACTTCAGTAATGCCACGTTTGTTAAACATTTCCTGTATGTCTTGAAAGATAATGGCAGTAACGCCTTTACTTTGATAGCTTTCTTTTATGCCAATCAAATAAAATGAAGCCCTGTTATTTTTACGTAAGGCACGCCACAAATGGTAAAACCCAAACGGGAACATGTTCCCATTGATACGTTTGAGTGCTTTGGTAAATGAGGGCATGGTAATGGCAAACCCAATCATTTCATCGTTTTCATCAACCACACATTTGATAAAATCGGGATGCACATAGGGTAAATACTTCTTTTTGTACACTTCAATTTGATGTTGTTGAATAGGTACAAAAGACTGCAATTTGTTATAGGTTTGATTGAGTAATTCAAACATCTTATCTACGTGAGGCTCAACATCTTTTGTTGTTTTAAATTCAAGCGATTTAAGTTTGTAGCGCTCTTTGATGACACGCGCAAACTTCTTGACCTTTTCAGGGGAGTCTTTGGCATCGTAAATATCAATTTTAAACTCAATCCACTCGCTCTGTTTTTGAAGACCTAATTTTTCTAGATGTTCCTTTTGATAGGGGTAATGATACCAAGTAATCATGGTGTTCATGTGCTCATATCCCTGCACTAGAAGTCCTGCCTTGTCCATATTTGAAAAACCCATTGGTCCTTCAATATAGGTCATGCCCTCAGCGATGGCAACCGCCTCAACTGCCTCGATGAGCTTTTGGCTAACTTCCAAATCGTCTATGGTGTCATACCAGCCAAAACGCACTTTGGTTTTTTTGAGTTCTTCAACTTCAACCCAGTTAATCATAGCAGCGATACGGCCTACTATTTTACCTTTTTTGGTCGCAAGGAAAAGCCGTGCCATGGCGTGCTCAAAAACAGCATTTTTTTGAGGGTTAAAAATATCCATTTCTTCCTTTGTAATTGTGGGAACCCATTGAGGGCAATTACGATAGAGGTCAAATGGAAATTGAAAAAAAGCACGGTGCTGTTGTCTTGAAGTTACTTCTATAATCTCAATCATTTTACACGCTTGATTTTTCGTTCAATTTTCTTTTGTTTTCTGTCTAATTTTTTTAGTCCCCGCCCAGTTCTTTTATCTGCTTTTCTAACTTTCTTATTTTCTTTTCTATCGTTTTTTTGGGCTTCCCTTTTTTGCTTCCTTAGATCAATATTTTGTGGTTCTTCGTTCCAAATATTATGACGGTCTATTCTGTAGGAAATCCCAATGCCCGCAGTCAACAAACTAGGGGTTGTCTTTAGATTTTGTTGTACGGCCACATCGAGTTGAAAGTTACTATTAAACAAATATGCCACACCAGCGCCAAGCGTTAAATCTCTGTAAAGCGGACTTTCATCAATAGTGTATTCACCAAAAAATGACCATTTTGATCGAGTGCTGTATGTAACAGTTCCTAACAGTTTTTTTTGCTGTACATCGGCCATTATATAGCGCATACCAATATTATGTACCACTACCAACCCTGGTCGAAGATGTTGTTGTAAGATAAGCATGGCTGTACCAGAAACAAAAGGCTCAATTATGGGGCGATAATTATAATCAAATAATGGCAAAAAGTTTTCTTGATAGGGGTAAAAGCCGCCTGTACTAAACTGAGCACCTGCATACACTGATACTGCAGGGATTAAATCACGCCAGCGTATTTTATTGTTTGCGTGCCAACTGTAAAAGTTTGGTTTGTAGTTATCAACCTTTCGAAAGGGGTCATATATTAAATATTTAGCACCAGCTCCTAAATCGCGCAAGGCATTCCTTTCAATATTGTATGTTCCAACATTGTTAGTATAGCGCAACGCATCAATTTGATAATCAGCAGTGCCAACCAACTCCAATTGTTCTTTAAATAAACCAATGCGGATTTGAGATCTAGCGCCTATGCCTATGAAAGAAGCATCTTGAAAAGAACTAAAATTACCCATTCGAAACGATAATCCCTGTTCTAATTGATAAACACGCTTACCTACACTAAAGGCGCCCATAGATTGACTTGGACGGTTACTGTTTATGACATCAGTATATTGCGCTATTGACATTTGGGGTATAGTCAACATCGCTGAAAAACACAAAATAGATAGTGACATTAAGCGCATATTCAAAGATACATCAATTAAAAATTCCGTCATTATACTTAGAGTTGTATTTTTGAAACATGATGAAAAATCCAGTTTTACGTTTTTTACTGCCGCATTCGTTAGTTACTGTTTTGTTTGTCGTTATTTCATTGGCATATTTTTACCCTTTACTATCCAATAAGTATCTCGAGCAATCCGATATTGTACAATACAAGGGAATGCAACGTCAAATTTTAGAGCATAGGGCTGAATTTGACGAAGAACCATACTGGATTGATAATGCCTTTGTGGGAATGCCTACATATCAAATTACAAGTCGTTATCCTTATGATGTGTTGCGATATGTAGATGCTGTTTTGCGTTTCCTACCACGTCCTGCCGATATGCTGTTTTTATACCTGTTTTTTTTCTATCTATTTGCGCAAAGTAGGCGCTTTTCAGTTCCTGTTTCCGTAGTTGGTGCACTTGCTTATGGTTTTTCCTCTTATTACATTGTTATCTTGATGGTTGGGCACAACACAAAAGCCATGGTCTTAGCCTATGCGCCGCTTGTGTTTTTAGGACTATTTCAAGTACTGTTTGATCGCAAAAAATGGGGAATACTTTGGCTTACATTTGGGTTGGCGTTGCAACTCCATGCCAATCATCTGCAGATGACTTATTACACTTTGGTTATGGTGTTTATCATATCCCTTATGTGGAGCATTTATAGTTGGTATAAGCACAGTATATCAAGTACACTTAAACCTGTTTTTACGATACTTGTTTCAGGAATGCTAGCACTTGTTTTAAATGCTCAAAGCGTACTTGCAACTTTGGATTACACCAAATTTAGTACACGAGGATCAAGTGAATTGACTATTAATCCAGATGGATCGGATAAAGTAGCTTCTGACGGTCTTTCGTTTGACTATATCACTTCTTACAGCTATGGTATTTTAGAGTCTATGACCTTTATCTCGCCCAATATTATGGGCGGAAGTTCAAGCGAGGGTTTTGCAGATGACAGCCCCTTTATGCAGTTTATTAAAGCTAAATTAGGTGATGGGAGTTTAGACTACGATACTGCTGTTGGTTTGCTACGTCAATTTAGACCGTATTGGGGCGACCAACCTTTCGTTGCTGCCCCTGTTTATTTGGGTGTGGTGGTGGTGTTTTTTGCGCTTTTGGGTTTGGTGGTTACCAATAGGAATACGCGTTTAGTATTGTTGTCAATAATTGCCGTTTCCTTGCTTTTTTCTTGGGGTAAAAATACACCCGAGATAACTCAATTTTTTATCGACTACTTTCCTTTGTACAGTAAATTTAGGGCCGTTAGTTCCGCGCAAATCATGATCATGCTTTGCGTGCCCTATGCGGCTATGTTGGGCTTGCAATACTTGACTCAAGGAATGGGTATTACTAGGAAAAAGCTTGTGAACGTGTATGGTGTTGTAGTTTTTTTCATTACCATAATCTTGTTTTTAATAGGAGGGGCAAAAGGTTTCTTTTCATTTACTTCAACTGCTGAGGGGATGTCTAATTTGCCAAACGTCTTATTGGAGCCGATTCAGGCTTCAAGAAAACTATTTGTTTGGGACGATGTATGGCATATCATTACCTATCTATCTTTAATCGTGCTGGCTTTATTTGCTCTCTGGCGCAAGTTATTTTCCGGGTTTGTATTTTCCGTTGTTATTGCAATAATAGCTATGGCTGATTTGTGGCAGTATAACAGACTTTTTTTTAATGCAGAACAGTTTAAAGGAAAATACCAATACGACTATCCTTTTGATAAAACTGCTCAGGACAAATCCATTTTGAAAGACGATTCTACTTATCGTGTTTTTGAGCCCAGGCTTGGTTTTTCGTCTTCAAGAACAGCCTACTTTCACAATAGTTTAGGAGGCTATCACGGCGCAAAACCCGCTTTGCTGCAAGACGTTTATGATTTCTATTTAAAACAACAAGACAGTGTGGTGCTTGATATGCTAAATGTAAAATTTATCATTGATGACCAATATGCTGAAGGAATGAAAAAGCGCCCATCTGCACTTGGACCAGTATGGTTTGTTGATGAAGTTGTTCAAGTAGCATCAGCCAATGAGGCCATTTTAAAGCTGAATAAAATTGATCCTAAAACTCAGGCATTATCTCAAACGATTACGTCAGTAGAATACACGCCAGTTGAAACGGACACCATTTCATTGATTGAAAAACGTAACAACCTATTGCGATACACTGTATCCACAACACATGAGCGTTTAGCTGTGTTCTCGGAGATGTACTATCCCAGTGGTTGGTCGTTGGAAATAGATGGGACCTTGCAAAACTATCATAAGGTTAATTATATGCTTCGAGGAATTGTAGTGCCTCCTGGAAAACATGAGATTGTATTTTCTTTTGAGCCAACTGTAATACGTAATGGCACCTTACTGATGGCATCGGGCTGGGTATTGTTCTTGCTCATGATTGGAGTGCTTATGCGTCAACAAAAAGAGAGCAAACTTGGCTGATATCAAACGCATTGCAATTATGGTGTATTACTGGCCTCCTTCTGGAGGTTCAGGAGTGCAGCGTTGGTTGTTTTTGGCAAATTATTTTGCTGCCAACGGGTTGGATATAAGCGTTTTTGTACCCGATAATCCACGTATTGCCCAACGCGATGATGCCTTAGAGCAAAAAGTTCACGCTGAAATTACGGAAATAAAGGTCGCGGGCTGGGAACCATTACAACACTCCAAAAAACCCATAGGGGAGAACCTAGGCGAAAAGCCAGGAGTGCTAAAGCGCTTTATGTTGTGGGTGCGTGCTAACTTTTTTATTCCAGATGCAAGAGTGTATTGGGCAAATGCTGCGGCACAAGTCTTTTTTAAGTATCACAAGGAAACCCCTTATGATTTAATTATTACTTCTGGACCACCACATTCGTTGCATCTAATTGGCTTGCAGGCCAAACAACAAACGGGTGTTGCTTGGGTTGCAGATTTTAGAGATCCATGGACGGGGTTTTTTCAAAACCGAAGCTTGCCTCTAAGCAAAAGAACAAGGCAAAAGCACACGCATTTAGAACAAAAAGTGTTGCAACGTGCAGATCACGTTGTAGTAACCGCTCCAACTTTAAAAGAGGATTTTATAGTCCATAACCACAACATTGCTGTACTCACCAACGGCTATGAGCAGCGCCTGCCCACGGGTTCAGCACCTACTGCTGGTATGGTGTATGCAGGAAGTTTGAAAGCGCAACAAAATCCAACAGCTTTGTGGAAGGTTATTGCGTCTTTAATCAAGTCAAATGCCGCTTTCAGTAATGCTTTTTCTCTGGATATTTACGGCAAAGTAGCCACTTCGATTAAGGCGGAAATAAAATCACTCGGTATTGACTCACATGTACATTTTTTGGATTATCAACCTAAAGAAATTATTGACGCGCAACTGGCAAATGCAAAATCCTTATTATTGTTAGGTATAAATATGCCCATGACCGCTAATGTTATTCACGGAAAGCTTTTTGAATATATGGCAGCTCAGCGTCCTGTTTTGGGAATTGGACCAAAGCCAAGTGACATGCAACCGCTTTTTGAAAAGCATCAATTGGGCGTTTATGCTTCATTTGATGAAGCGGCTTTGATCGAAAAAACCTTAATAAATTGGTTTGTAAACAACGATTTACCTCAACCTTCAAAGAGTATTGCGTCTTACGAACGAAATGTAATTGCACAAAAATACCTCGACCTAATCCGTTTGTTGACATGAATATGATCACCTCTCAATCGTCAAAAAACTTGCTGAGCATCATGTTTGCTTTTTGCATAGGTGCGGTGAATACACTTATACTGTATCCCCATTTTTTTGGGGCTTCCAATCAGGGGCTAGTCGTTTTTTTGTTGTCCTCATCCAATTTACTAATGCCACTTATTGGATTTGGTGTTGCCCAAACTGTTATTAAATTTCACAGTGGCTATGCCAAACACGAGCGTCAAAACTTTCTTTCCTTTATCGTGATTATTCCATTGCTAATGGTACTTCCCTTTGGTTTTTTGGCTATATATTTTCATAACACAATTGCGACATTACTTTCTGTTAAAAACCCCATAATTGCCCATTATACATGGGTTATTTTTGCTGTTGCTTTTGCTACAGCTTACTTTGAAATTTTCTATTCATGGGCACGTGTGCATTTTAAATCCGTGATCGGAAATATTTTTAAAGAAATTTATCCTCGCTTTATAATATTTGTTTTGTTGCTTGCTTACGAAGTTGATGTAATTGATTTAGATCAGTTTTTTATCTTATTGGTTGCCTTGTATTACTTGCGAATGCTCATGATGATGTTCATAGCTTTCCGAATTCAACCTCCTGCCATATCTTTTAAAGCGCCAAAGAATGTTTCCGAGCTTTTGCGCTATTCTTTTTATTTGGTTTTGGCTGGTTCCGCTGGAAGCTTAATAATCGATATTGATAAGTTTATGCTCCCACAGTACAAAGCAATTGCTCAAACGGCCTTTTATTCTGTGGGGATTTTTACCGCTGCCCTTATTGAAGTTCCTGGTCGTGCCTTGTTTCAAATTCTAAACCCTTTGATTGCAAAGGCTATTAACAACCAAGATAAAGTTCATTTGACCAAGTTATATAAGGATAGCTCCATCAATCTATTGTTATTGGGTGGGTGGTTCTTCTTGCTGGTAAACGGCAGCATCAATGCATCATTTGATTTGATACAAGTAGATGGTTATGAAACGGCCGCACTGGTGGTCTTGATGATTTCGTTTGCAAAGCTTATCGTGATGAGCTCGGGGGCCTCAAACACCATGCTTATCAATTCGAAGCAGTACCGTATATCGCTTACACTTACCATTTTTATGGCCGTATTTGTCTTCATCGGGAATCGCTTGACTATTCCATTATATGGAATCAATGGCGCAGCATTGTCAACACTAGTGGTTTTGGTGGTCTTTACCTATGTACGCATGGCGTTTGTTTATCGCTATTTCCATGTGCATCCTTACAATAAAAATACCTTGAAAGCATTTGTTGTTATAGGACTATTGTTTGCGGCTAGTAGCATGCTAGAGTTAAATATACATCCATTAGCTTCAATTGTACTTAAATCTACTCTGATTACACTTGTATATGGTGTATTGATTGCTATATTGAGGCTTTCTGATACAGTTAATGGTTGGGTAGCAAAATGGTCTAATCGCTAAGTAAATGCTTGTATAAGCTTGATTTTTTATTTGCGTTGATTTCTTCTGGTGTTCCAGTTGCCAACAAATGACCTCCACGAATCCCACCTTCGGGACCCAAATCAATAATATGATCTGCTTGTTCAATAAGACTTACGTTATGTTCAATCACAATTAAGGAATGACCACGTTCAATAAGTGCACGAAAGGAACCAACAAGCTTTTTGATGTCATGCATATGGAGTCCAGTAGTAGGTTCGTCAAAGAGGAAAAGGGTTTTTGTTTTTTGTGCTCCCTTTAATAAAAAAGTAGCCAGTTTGATACGCTGTGCCTCTCCGCCTGAAAGGGTAGAGGAGGATTGTCCTAAAGACACATAGCCCATGCCCACATCTTGAAGAGGTTGAAGGCGATCACTTATTTTGTTTTGTTTGTGCTGTTCAAAGAAAGCTATCGCTTCATCTATACTCATAGTCAACACGTCGTGAATATTCTTACCTTCAAAATTAACTTCGAGGAGTTCCTTTTGAAAACGTTTTCCAGCGCATTCATCGCAAATAAGATCAACGTCAGCCATAAATTGCATTTCAATTTTCACTGTTCCTTCGCCTTTACAATTGGGGCAACGGCCACCATCAACGTTAAAGGAATAGTGTTTGGTTAGATAGCCTCTTTGTTTTGAGAGCGCCTGGCTTGCAAATAACTTTCTTATTTCGTCGTATGCTTTGATATAAGTCACTGGGTTAGAGCGTGACGACAATCCGATAGGTTTTTGGCTTATATATTGAATTTCTTGAAAAGCATCCAAGTCTCCGATCAAGCTACTAAACTCACCAAGCTTATCGCCATAAATATCTTTGGCTTTTCTTACAGCTGGCAGCAGTATATCTTTAACTAAGGTACTTTTCCCACTCCCAGAGACCCCAGTGACTAGCGTCAGCATTTGTAGCGGAAAAGAAACGTCTATATTCTTCAAGTTGTGTTCACGGGCACCCTTTATATGGAGGAATTTTTTGGGTGCAATCCTCTTTTTAGGGATTTCAATTTGTGCTCGCTTGGAGAGGTATTTTCCTGTCCAAGTTTCTGCTTTTAACAATTCCTTAAAGCTGCCTTGCGCGACCACCTCTCCGCCAAAAACTCCCGCATCAGGACCTAAATCAATAATTTCATCAGAAGCGCGCATGATATCTTCGTCATGTTCTACTACAATTACAGTATTTCCCAAATTACGAAGTCCGTGCAGAACCTTAATGAGTCTTTTGGTGTCTTTCGGGTGTAACCCAATACTTGGCTCATCAAGAATATATAGCGAACCAACCAAGCTGCTGCCCAATGAAGTGGCAAGGTTTATGCGTTGCGATTCTCCTCCCGACAACGTACTGGCACGACGGTTAAGGGTTAGATACCCAAGTCCTACCTGTTGTAGAAACTCAAGGCGATCCTTTATTTCAACCAATAATCTTCTGGAAATATGTTGTTGGTGTTTGTTTAAATTTAGGTTTGCTATCTCCTCTGCAAGTTGGGTGATAGGCATATCAACTAAATCACTCATGGTGTGCTCATCAACACGAACGTATGAAGCTTTCTCGTTCAATCGTTTTCCTTGACAAGCTCCACATTTTGTTCTACCTCTGTATCTCGAAAGCATTACCCTATTTTGAATTTTATAGTTTTTGGCTTCTAGCTTAGCAAAAAAGTGATTGATGCCCTTAATGCCTTTAGCGCCTTCCCATAAAAGGTTTTTTTGGTCGCTGCTGAGCTCAAAATAGGGCTTGTGTACAGGAAATTCGTATTGATAGGCAGCATCAATAAAATCGTTTTTTAAGCGCTGTAATCGCTCTCCTTTCCAGGGGGCAACTGCTCCTTCAAATACAGAAAGGCTGGTATTGGGTATGACCAACTGCTCGTCAATGCCAATTAAATCGCCATAACCATCACATGCCGTACACGCACCAAGCGGATTATTGAAGCTGAACATATGCTCGTTGGGCAGTGTAAACGTAATACCGTCTAAGGCAAAGCGATTTGAAAAGGCTTGATTCTTATTGTTGGCTAAACTATGAACAACAACGGTGCCATCACCTTCGTGAAACGCTGTTTCAATGGATTCAGCTATCCTGTTAAAAGCATCGTCCTCATGCTTTACAACCACACGATCAACCACTAACTTAATTTTATCAGACTTCGATGGCTTAAAATCATCTATTCGGACTACAGTATCATTGACTAGCAAACGGGCATACCCCTGTTGTTTGTATACATCTAGCATACCCTCAAGCGTTCGGTTCTTGCTTATAACAATTGGGGCAAGGACTAATAGCTTTGTTCCCTGCTCAAATTTTTTAATATACTCAACTACGTCTTTTACATCGTTTTTCTTGACGACTTTACTAGATACAGGGGAGTAGGTTACGCCAATTCTGGCAAACAACAATTTGAGGTAATCGTAAATCTCTGTGACGGTGCCTACGGTAGAACGCGGATTGTTGCTGATGACTTTTTGCTCAATGGCAATTGCAGGCGCAATTCCTTTGATTTTTTCAACTTTAGGCTTGTTTAAGCGACCTAAAAATTGTCTTGCATAAGAAGATAAGCTTTCCACATATCGACGCTGCCCTTCAGCGTATAACGTATCAAATGCAAGGCTAGATTTTCCTGAACCCGACAAGCCTGTTATAACTACAAGTTTGTGTCTTGGGATTTGCACATCCACGTTTTTGAGGTTGTGCATTTGTGCCCCAATAATATCGATACTTGCTTCCTTTTTCAATGCTTTTTAAACAAGCTATAAATATATCAAATAGCAAACGAATTAAAAACCAATCGATGTTTTTTACACTGTAAAATATAATTTTTATATTAGCGGCATAACATTTGCTTATAAGAAAGACATATACTCAACTAAATTTATTTTTTTAAACAGAGTAATCTATGTCTATACTACCCGACAATATTCTTATTCAACAATATTTAAAAGGAGATAACGAATCTTTCGAGATTCTTTTGAATAAGTACAAACAACGCATTTACAGCTTTATTTATTCCAAAATAAAAGATAGGGATATTGCTGATGATATTTTTCAAGATACCTTCATTAAAGTAATTCAAACCCTAAAAAAAGGAGCATATAACGAAAAGGGACGATTCGTTTCTTGGGTTATGCGAATTGCACATAACCTAATAATTGATCATTTTAGAAGGCAACAGCGCATGCCGGTGTACGATACCTATGATCGTGAACAAGATGTGTTTTATCGTTTGTCAGAGCCTACAAAAAATATTGAAGACATGATTATTGATAGTCAGATTAAAACTGATATAAACGCGCTGATGCTTGAGCTTCCAAAAAATCAATATGAGGTGCTTAAAATGCGCTTGTTTCAAGATATGAGTTTTAAAGAAATTGCTGAAAGAACCGATGTAAGCATTAATACCTCGTTGGGCAGGATGCGTTATGGGCTTATCAATTTACGGAAATTGATAGACGAGCGAAATTTGACCATGACACAATAAAATCAATAGCGTATCGTTATCCAATTAAACATTATATGGATAAATTTTACACGCTACCTACACAACAATCAAAACCAAAACCAAGTGCCAATTCTGTAGCACTGATTCTTCAGTATGCTGCCGCCTACCAACCTTTGAAAATAGCTAATGGTCATGTAGATACCATTGCCAATTAGCAATTGAATTTTTTAAGTATGCTTTTTCTGCCAATGGTTTTGGTAATAATGTCTTTTGATAAGTCCCACCCTCTTGCTGGGCAATACTCACGTCCGTACCATATGATTTGAAGATGTAAATCGTTCCATTTTTCTTTTGGAAATAAGCGTTTGGCGTCTCGTTCTGTTTGCACCACATTTTTTCCGCTTGACAATCCCCAACGGTACATTAAGCGGTGTATATGCGTATCTACTGGAAATGCAGGCACGCCAAAGGCCTGAGCCATAACTACACTAGCAGTTTTATGTCCCACTGCTGGCAAGGCTTCTAACGCCTCAAAACTTTGTGGCACTTTTCCGTTGTGTTTTTCTAAAAGAATGTGCGACAAGCCATAAATACCTTTTGACTTCATAGGAGATAAGCCCACAGGTTTTATAATTTCTCTGATTTGTTCAACACTCATTTTAACCATATCAGTAGGGTTGTCGGCCTTGGCAAAAAGCTTTGGTGTAATTTGATTTACGCGTACATCTGTACTTTGCGCCGATAGGAGTACAGCAATCAATAAAGTATAAGGATCTTTGTGATCTAACGGAATTGGAATGGTAGGATAGCGTTCTGCTAAGGTTTTAATTGCAAAAGATACCTTATCGGCTTTATTCATTTTTGTATTTTTAACATCTAAAAATAAACAAAATGCTACAAGAAGGGGATCAACTACCTGCTTTTTCAGGTTTAAATCATTTGGGAGAACCCATATCACATGAAGACTACGCTGGAAAAAAGCTTATTGTGTTCTTTTATCCACGTGCCAATACGCCTGGTTGTACGGCAGAAGCCTGTAATTTAAGCGATAACTATGCCGCTCTTCAAGCCAAAGGATATGAGTTGCTTGGTGTAAGTGCCGATAGCGTCAAGAAACAAGCGAGTTTTGCTGCCAAATTTTCATTTCCATATCCATTATTGGCCGATGAAGACCTCAGCGCCATAAAGGCCTTTGGCGTTTGGGGACCCAAAAAGTTTCAAGGGAAAGAATACGAAGGAATCATCAGAACAACTTTTGTAATTGATGAGTCTGGAGTTATAGCGCGGGTAATCAACAAGGTTAAAACCAAAGACCACGCTGCTCAAATTATGGAAGGATAAAGGCTACTGGCTTTTAAAGCCAAATAGTTTTTTGTTTTTGATAAGCTTGGAAACACCTTCTGGAAGTTTGTCTTCCCATCCTTTTTCACCTTTTTTGATTTGTTCAAGAATATCTCTTGAAAATATCTTCATGTCTTCGGTGTTGTAGTCTAATATGTCTACCACTTTGTCGTTGTACTTAAAGAAGTTGTAAAGCTCTTTTAATCTTGGGTTTACCCTTAGCGAGTTGCTGTCAACTATATTACCAGTTTTTGGATCAATTATGGGGTACAGATATACTTTGAGGTTTTTGAAAAACAGTTTGCCAAAAGCTTCTAGAATACCACCACTTAAATTACGGTAATACTTTTCATTAAAGATCTCGACAAGGTTGTTAACCCCCATGGTAAGACGAATTTTCTTCTTGGTGTATTCCGAGAAATACTCGGCGAGCTTATAGTATTCTTTAAAGTTTGATATCATTACCGTTTGTCCTAAAGAACACAGCAGCTTGGCACGATCCATAAAGTCCTCTTCATCAATAGCACCTGTAGTCATGAGGTTTGATAATGTAATTTCAAAAATAACCAGTGAATTGTCTGGATCAGAATTGGGTTCTTTCTCAAATATGCTTAGTGATTTTCGATACATATCCACATTGACCTTAGTAACAGGACGGAAACTACCTCTCATGGCAATGATGTTTTTCTTGTAAAGTTCTCTCGCTGGAAGCAGGTTGTTCCCATCTGGACCAAACATGACGGCATCTGTCATACCAAGTCGGACGAGTTCCAAACTCAACACTCTGTTGTCAATACCCTCAAAAAGAGGCCCTGTAAAATTGATCGTATCAATTTCTATCGCATCACGATCTATATGGTCGTAGAGATATTGAAGCATCTTTTTTGGTCTATCGTTTTGATAGAAGGCGCCGTAAATTAGATTTACACCAATTACGCCAAGGGTAAGCTGTTGTTGCTTGGTGTCGTTTTCTCTAAATCGCACGTGAGTCGTAATCATGGAATACGGCTCATCTGGTTTGGTTTGAAAACGGATGCCCATCCAGCCATGTCCTTTAAATTTTTTGGCAAAATCGATCGTGGTAACGGTATTGGCAAAAGCAAAAAAGAACTTTTCTTTGTTTTTGGATCTATCAATTCGCTTTTCAAGTAGGCTGATTTCCCAATCCAGCATTTTGTTTAAACGAGATTCGGACACATACCTACCATCGTTTTCTCTGCCGTAAATAGCATCGCTAAAATCTTTGTCATAGGCACTCATGGTTTTTGCAATAGTACCAGATGCACCACCGCATCTAAAAAAATGACGTGCCACTTCTTGACCAGCACCTATTTCGGCAAAGGTGCCGTAAATATTATCATTAAGATTGATGCGAAGTGCTTTTGCCTCTAGTGAAGGGGTGTTTTCAAATGGATGATCTCCCGCAAGTTGGATAGCCATGAAAAAGGTTTTTTCAAAATTATGAAACTTATCCACAAGGATGCACATCTTTAGCGTAATTTTGTGCTGTGGCTTTAAAAGTTTATTTTTTAGGAACAGGTACTTCTCAAGGCATCCCTATAATTGGAAGTAAACATCCGGTTTGTCTGAGTAAAAATCCAAAAGACAAACGTCTGAGATCTTCCATTTGGCTACAGTGGGACGAAATGGATATTGTAGTAGATTGTGGTCCGGACTTTAGACAGCAAATGCTCTCCAGCAAATGCCCCAAGGTTGACGCACTCTTATTTACACACGAGCACGCAGACCATACCGCTGGACTTGATGACATTCGTCCTTTTGCTTTTAAGGTTGGTGCCCTTGCTGTTTTTGGTCTTGAACGTGTTATAAAAAATTTGGCAAAAAGATTCGATTATATTTTCAGTGATGAAAATAAATATCCAGGAGCCCCCTCTGTAACCACAACTATTATTGACCCAGCTAAACCCTTTACTGCGGCTTCTAAGACCATTACTCCCTTAGTGGTGTCACATTATGGTTTGGAGGTATTGGGATTCCGCTTTGGCCTCTTTGCCTATATCACGGATATGTTTTCTATCTCCGACGTTGAGGCAGAAAAACTGGCGGGTATAGAAGTGCTTGTTGTCAATGCATTGCGCATTGAGCCACATCCATCACATTTGCATCTAGATGCAGCCATTGCATTTGCACAAAAAATAGGTGCAAAACGAACGTATTTTACACATATCAGTCACCGCCTTGGTTTTCACGATGAAGTGCAAGCTTCATTGCCCCCAAATATCCATCTGGCATACGATAATCTAACAATTACAATCTAGCATGAAACAAAAAATACTTTTTTACCTGTTGGTGTTTTCAATCCTTATCAATGTTTATTTGATTGCGGACTATGGTAAGCGTCTTGCGTTTTCACAATCAAAAATTGAGTCTCAGTCTGAAAAGATTAAAAAGCTGCAAGATTCTATTCTACTTATCCAGAGCGTTAAAGCTGTCTCTGAAGCCACTGAATGAGGCTCGTCAAATTATCTTGATTTACTCCATGTCCTTGTTGATAGGATAGAAATGTTGGCTGATATCCATTTTTTTTAAGCACCGAAACGGATTGCTCTGCCCATGCATAAGGGACAACCATATCTTGTTTGCCATGGGATACATAAATTGCTTTTTTAGCATTGACAAAAGAGACCACCCTCGGATCTAGATATCC
>JAQWKF010000001.1 GCA_029247985.1 Flavobacteriaceae bacterium | reverse complement strand
CGTGCCATAGGTAGTGTCCACATGGACGCTTACGAATAATTTTTGCACAGTTTGTGTTGATAACTTGACTAACGAAACCCCACACTTTTACCATTAAAGTGGGGCTTTTCTCGTAAATTTGTGAGAATAGCTTTTATTCATAATTTATACATATGAGTGACCAACCGAACCAAAATTATTCAGCAGATAGCATACAGGCATTAGAAGGCATGGAGCACGTGCGTATGCGCCCATCCATGTACATTGGTGATGTAGGCGTGCGCGGACTTCACCACCTTGTTTACGAAGTTGTAGATAACTCCATTGATGAGGCTTTAGCCGGTCATTGTGATTTAATTTCTGTACAGATAAACGAGGACAATTCTATCACTGTTGAGGACAACGGCCGTGGTATCCCTGTAGGGATGCACAAAAAAGAAGGCGTTTCTGCGCTTGAAGTTGTAATGACTAAGATAGGCGCCGGAGGTAAATTCGACAAAGACTCTTACAAAGTTTCTGGAGGTTTACACGGGGTAGGGGTGTCATGTGTAAACGCACTTTCCGATATGTTAAAAGCTACCGTATATCGTGAGGGTAAGGTATGGGAGCAAGAATATTCTAGAGGTAAGGCACAATATCCTGTCAAACACGTAGGTGACACTGACAAGACAGGAACACTTGTAACTTTTTCCCCAGACCCAACGATATTTACACAAACACGTGAGTATAGCTACGATACACTTGCAAGTCGCATGCGTGAGCTAGCATATTTGAATAAGGGTATAAAAATACAGCTAACTGATCATCGTAATAAAGATGAAAAAGGAGCGGTTGTTTCTGAACTTTTCCATTCTGAAGAAGGCCTTAAAGAATTTATCCGTTTCCTAGACGCCAATAGAGAACCCATTACTACTGACGTAATTTCAATGGAGGGAGAGAAAAATGATATCCCTGTTGAAGTTGCCATGATTTACAACACTTCGTTTACAGAGAACCTTCACTCTTATGTGAATAATATCAACACCCATGAGGGAGGTACCCACCTTTCAGGATTTAGACGTGGTCTTACCACAACACTAAAGAAATATGCCGATGCTTCTGGGATGCTGGACAAACTTAAATTTGAAATTTCTGGTGACGATTTCCGTGAGGGATTAACCGCCATTGTATCTGTTAAAGTTGCAGAGCCGCAGTTTGAAGGACAAACCAAAACTAAATTAGGTAACAGAGAAGTAAGCGCAGCTGTTTCGCAGTCTGTTTCTGAAATGCTAGAGAATTATTTGGAAGAGCACCCCAACGACGCCAAATCCATTGTACAAAAAGTGATTTTAGCAGCCCAAGCACGTCACGCTGCTCGTAAGGCACGCGAAATGGTGCAACGCAAAACAGTGATGAGCGGGGGCGGATTGCCAGGTAAATTATCAGATTGTTCTGAGCAAGATCCAAAACTTTGTGAGGTATTCCTTGTTGAGGGTGACTCGGCGGGCGGTACTGCCAAGCAAGGTCGTGATCGAAATTTCCAAGCCATACTGCCTCTTCGAGGGAAAATATTGAACGTTGAAAAAGCCATGCAACACAAGGTTTTTGAAAATGAAGAAATCCGCAACATTTACACTGCCCTAGGGGTAACCATAGGAACAGAAGAGGATGCCAAGGCATTGAATTTAGATAAGTTGCGCTACCACAAGGTGGTTATTATGTGTGATGCTGATGTCGATGGTAGTCACATTTCAACCCTAATACTAACTTTCTTTTTCCGTTATATGCGCGAGCTTATTGAGAACGGCTACATCTATATTGCAACCCCACCGCTTTATTTGGTCAAAAAAGGCCAAAAGAAGCAATATGCTTGGGACGACGATCAGCGTGATCGTTTGATGCAAGATTTTGGCCAAGGCTCTTCTGTACAGCGTTATAAAGGTTTGGGTGAAATGAATGCTGAGCAACTTTGGGACACCACCATGAACCCAGAGTTTAGAACATTACGCCAAGTAACTATAGACAACGGAGGCGAGGCGGATCGTGTTTTCTCTATGCTTATGGGTGACGAAGTTCCACCAAGACGAGAATTTATTGAAAAGAATGCGATTTACGCGAATATCGATGCTTAAGCTTTTAGTATTTGCCTTCAAGCCTTACTTTTGCAAAACCAAAATAACAAACACATGAAAGTTACCATAGTTGGCGCCGGAAACGTTGGCGCTACTTGTGCAGATGCTATAGCTACGCAACGCATTGCAAGCGAAGTCGTATTGCTAGACATTAAGGAAGGATTTGCTGAGGGTAAAGCCCTTGACATGATGCAAACCGCTACAACCCTTGGCTTTAACACTAAAATCGTAGGCACAACCAATGATTATACCAAAACTGCAAACAGCAATGTTGTAGTAATTACATCCGGTATTCCACGTAAGCCTGGTATGACACGTGAAGAATTAATAGGGATCAACGCGGGCATAGTTCAGTCTGTTGCTGAGAATATCTTGGCTCATTCACCGGATGCCATTATTGTGGTAGTTTCCAACCCGATGGATACCATGACCTACCTGACATTAAAGAAAACAGGATTGCCAAAAAACCGCATCATTGGAATGGGTGGCGCTTTGGACAGTTCGAGATTTAAAACCTATTTGTCGCAAGCTCTAGATAAGCCAGCCAATGATATTCATGGGATGGTTATTGGTGGTCATGGCGATACGACCATGATTCCGCTGACCCGATTGGCTTCCTACAATGGTATTCCAGTTTCAACCTTACTTGAAGCGGATGCACTTGAGCAAGTTGCTGCTGACACCATGGTTGGTGGTGCAACGCTTACCAAGTTACTAGGGACATCTGCTTGGTATGCGCCAGGTGCCTCAGTAGCTTATTTGGTAGACAGTATCCTCAATGATCAAAAGCGCATAATACCGTGTTCTGTTTATTTAGAGGGAGAATACAACCAAGAAGATATTTGCATTGGCGTTCCCTGCGTTATTGGACGTTCAGGTTTAGAATCCATTGTAGATGTACATTTAACAGCCGAAGAGCAAGCAACTTTTAATAAAAGTGCAGCTGCGGTACGTAATATGAATGCAGCGTTAAACGATATACTTTCATAAAATTGTACGTAAAATTTTAGCAATTTGTTAATCAGGGCGGATACGCTATATTTGCTCGTCTTATATACGACACAAAAAACTTAATCATGCAGAATAACGGACTTATCAAATTTTTCACCGTTTTGTTTGGCCTTGTCAGCCTCTACCAACTATCATTCACTTTTGTTACTTCAAAAGTTGAATCAGACGCCAAGACATATGCCCAAGCTTCCGTCAACACAGATGACGCAGACTATTTCACCCTTGTAGACATAGCCGAACGCAACTACCTCGATTCTATTGCAGAACAAAAGGTGTTTGGTGTTTTTAACTACGCTACAGCAAAAGACCGGGAGTTAAACAAAGGATTAGACCTCAAAGGCGGTATTAATGTTATCCTTCAGGTTTCCGTTAAGGATATCTTAAAGGGCTTAGCTGAAAATAGCCGTAATCCATTATTCAATCAGTCTCTAGCAAGAGCAGATGTACTTCAAAAGTCGTCTGATGATACCTATGTGGAGAGTTTTTTCTTGGCTTTTGAAGAATTAAAGGGTGATGAAAACCTTTCCAACCCTGATATTTTTGGAAACCGTACCCTAAGCGATGACATTAATTTTAATATGACTGATGATGAGGTGAAGCCTGTTATCCGTCGAAAAATTGACGCTTCTATTGTTTCTGCATTTGAGGTATTGCGCAAGCGTATTGATAAATTTGGGGTAACCCAACCTAACATCCAACGTTTGGGCACTTCAGGTCGTATTTTGGTTGAATTACCAGGCGCTAGAGACGTTGAGCGTGTTAAAAATCTCTTACAAAGTACTGCCCAACTTGAATTTTGGGAGACGGCTTCAAACCAGTCGTTTGGCACTTTTCTAGGTCAAGCAAACGAGCTGCTTAAATCTGTTCTGGAGACTGAAGTAGAAGAAGAAGAAGTTTCAGAAATTGATGATTTACTTTCCGATGTAGCTGCTGCACAAGATTCCATTACAACGGTAGTAAACCCTATATATGATTACGTTAAAGGGGCTGGTTATGCCGGTGGCCCTGTATTGATTCAAGTTGATGTTAAAGACCAACCAACAGTAGAATCGTATTTAAACCGCTCTGACGTACGTGCTTTATTGCCTGCAGACTTGCGTTATACCAAGTTTTTATGGGGTATACCTGATGAAAAAACAAATTTGGTCGACTTATATGTAATTAAGGCTAACCGATCTAACGAACCTCCACTAAGTGGTAGTGTTATTGTAGATGCTGCACAAACCTATGACCAATTGGGTGCTGCTGCCGTTTCCATGCAAATGAATGGTAAGGGAGCACGTATTTGGGAAGAAATGACGGGTAAAGCCTATACTGATAAGAGTAACATTGCCATTGTTTTGGACGATGTTGTTTATTCTGCCCCTGGAGTTTCTAAGGGCGCTATTTCAGGAGGTCGTTCTGAAATATCAGGGCAATTCTCCCTAAATGAAGCCATTGACTTGGCCAACGTATTAAGAGCTGGTAAACTCCCAGCTGCTGCTGAAATTATTCAATCTGAAATTGTAGGTCCATCACTTGGACAAGAAGCTATTGAAAGTGGTGTTAATTCATTTGTAATTGCATTATTGCTCGTACTTGCTTGGATGATTTTCTATTACGGACGTGCTGGTTTATACGCAGACATTGCCTTGAGCTTAAACATCATTCTTATCTTCGGAATTCTCGCAGGATTAGGTGCTGTACTTACGCTGCCTGGTATTGCTGGTATTGTACTTACTATTGGTATGTCAGTAGATGCGAACGTTCTTATCTTTGAACGTATTCGTGAGGAATTGGCTAAAGGCAAAGGACAAAAGCAAGCGGTATCTGATGGATTTAGAAACGCCTTGTCTTCAATTTTAGATGCCAATATTACTACGGGGCTAACTGCATTTATTTTGTTTGTTTTTGGTACTGGTCCGATCAAAGGATTTGCCACGACACTACTTATAGGTATTGCAACGTCCCTATCAACGGCTATTTTTGTAACACGACTACTTGTTGATGGACGTTTGGCCAATGGAAAGGCTTTAGCATTTGCTACTGGAGCAACTAAGAACTTATTCCGAAACTTAGATATTAAATTCCTTAAAAAACGTGGCTTTGCTTATGTTATTTCAGGGGGACTTATCGCTGCTGGTGTTGCTTCTTTGTTTACGCAAGGACTCAACCAAGGAGTTGATTTTGTAGGTGGGCGTTCGTATACGGTTCGCTTCGAACAAGCGGTTAATCCAACAGATGCACAATCACAGTTGGTAAGCCTTCTGGGTAGTGCCGAAGCCAAAACTTTTGGCGAGGACAACCAGCTAAAAATCACCACCAACTACAAAGTAGATGTGGAAGGTACTGAGGTTGATGATGAAATTCAGCAAGCCTTATTCAGCGGTCTTTCGACTTTCTTACCAGAGAACCTTAACTATGATGATTTTGTTAACGGAGCAGAAGACAAGCAGGTGGGGATTATGTCCTCCATCAAAGTTGGACCAACCATTGCCGATGACATTAAAAATAATTCTTTCCTAGCAGTTATTGGTTCATTAATTGTAGTATTCCTCTATATTTTATTACGTTTTCAAAAGTGGCAATTCTCACTAGTTGCAGTAGCTGCTGTATTTCATGATGTATTAGTTGTATTAGGAATTTTCTCAATCACTTATACTTTCATGCCATTCAGTATGGAAATCAATCAAGCTTTTATAGCTGCAATTTTGACAGTTATAGGCTATTCTTTAAATGATACAGTAGTAGTATTTGACCGTATTCGTGAATATATTAATGAACACACAAAATGGGAATTTGAAAATACAGTTAATGCTGCTTTAAATAGTACGTTAAGTAGGACTTTAAATACTTCTTTGACTACCTTAATTGTGCTTTTGGCAATTTTTATTTTTGGAGGAGAATCTATCAGAGGATTTATGTTTGCACTTATAATTGGTGTTATTGTCGGTACTTATTCTTCAGTATTTATTGCAACACCAGTCATGTTCGATACTCAGGGAAAAAAAGTTTTGTTAGAAGAAAATAAATAGAATTTCTTAATCCCGTTCAAAAAACAAAATCATGAGATTTAGTTTTTTTTTAATATCCTTTTTTAATAGCATTCCTAATATGGGCTAAATGATGATCACAATGCCAGGCATAGATGAGTAATGTAGTATCTAAAGGATAATATTTATTTCGCTCTCTATGGAAGTAGGATTTTTTATAATCTTTAAACTTCAATTCTTTTAAGAAAAATACCCACCTCAAATGCAGAGCTTTAATTAAATTCAAACTATAATCAATTTCTGTTGTTGAAGCGTCCGGTAGATTAGCCCATTTAGCCTCTTCATAGTCTTTGATTGAAGGAGTATCTTCAAGAATGGCGTGTTTAAAACGCAAATAAGAGTGCATATGGCTATCTGCTAAATGATGAATAACCTGGGCTATGGTCCAACCATTAGGACGATAACGATGCCTCAAAGTTTTATCAGTAAGTGATGAGACTGTTTGAGTTAGATTTAAAGGAAAGATTTTAATTTTTATAATTGCTTCTTCTAAAGTTTTAGGACTGTGCTCACTATCCCAATCAAATTTTCCAATGGGATAACGAAGTTTTTCTAAAGAATCTTCTTTCATAATCTAATAAAGTAAGGGATTGGATAAGAAACCAAAATTAAAGTCTCATACCTCTTTAACACTATTTTTTCTAATAATAAAAAAGAAGCCTATAATAATAAGTGGAATACTCAACCACTGTCCAGTAGTAAAAAAAGGCATCACTTCTTCAAAGCCACCTTGACTTTCTTTTACAAATTCTATTAAAAATCTTATGCTAAACATGCCAGTGAAAAAGATTCCAAACAATTGACCAGGTTTTCTATTTCTTCCACTCTTAAAAACCAGTCTCAGAGCAAAAAACAATACTAGGTAGCAAAAGGCTTCATAGAGTTGAGCAGGGTGTCTCGGAAGTGTTTCCCTATTATTCAAAAAAACCACTCCAAAGTTACTTCCTGTATATTTGCCAACAATCTCAGAATTAAAAAAATTTCCAAATCTAACAAAAGTAGCCCCCAAAGCAATCGGAATAGTCATTCGGTCTAAAAGCCAAATGAGTTTTTTTTCCTTAAACTTCCTTTTGTATAGGTAAATTCCTGTTAGGACTCCAATTACAGCTCCATGACTTGCTAGACCTCTAAACCCTGTAAAACTATATCCCTTAGGAGTTTCTTTGATGGGAAGTAAAATTTCCAGTAGGTGATCTTGATAATAATCCCAGCTATAAAAAAATACATCACCCAGGCGAGCACCTAATAAAATTGAAACTACCATGTAGACAAACAAAGACTCCAAATGTTCAATTGGTATTTTTTCATTTTCGAATATTTTTTTCATTATATAATATCCAATACCGAATGCGATAACAAACATTAGGCTGTAATAATGTATTCCAAAACTACCAATCTTAAAAAGAGTTTCACTGGGAGCCCAGTCAATTTTTAATAAGAACATAAGATTTTTTTTAGCATCAATAAAAGTAGTTAAAACAAATGTAAACTAAATAAAAAATTAAGGAATAGGATCAGCTCCTGTGCCTCCCCAAGGGTGACATTTTGATATTCTTATAATCGCCATCCATCCTCCTTTTAAAAGACCATATTTAATTAAAACCTCTTTGCTATAATGCGAGCAAGTTGGATGAAATCGGCATGTAGGTGGAAGGAGAGGAGAAATGAAAATTTGATATCCTTTAATTAAAATTATAAAAGGGAATATTAGTATTTTTTTCAATTTAAGAGATAATTAGTTAATTTTAAAAGAAGCCCCCTCTGAAGAATCGTTAATTTGTATTTGTATTTTTTCGAGAGAATCCCGGATTAGATCAGAAGTTTCAAAGTCTTTGTCCTCTCTCGCTTTATCTCTAATTTTCATTAATAATTCGAGTGCCCCATTAAGTTGCTTTAATTCGTTTTTGTTCTCATCTTTTTCTGGGGTCAGAAGACCTAAAACTTCATAAAAAAAAGACTTCATATTCTTTGAAAGTGATTCTAGATCTTTATTGCTGATTTGTTTTATTCCACTAGAAACTGCATTTATGTATTTTACTGCATCAAACATGTGGGCAATTAAGATAGGACTATTAAAATCATCATTCATTGCCGAATAGCAGCTTTTGATCCAATCTTCTATATTTAAACCTGAGGTAACCTCACTTGCTTCTAATTTATCAAGCTTTTTAAGACCCTCAACTAATCTATTAAAACCTTTTTCTGAGGCTTCAAGGGCATTTTGACTCAAATCCACAATACTTCTATAATGTGCCTGAAGCATAAAAAATCTCGTAATCATAGGAGAAAAACTCTTATTTAAAATCGAGTTTTCTCCACTAAACATTTCATTAGGTAGTATATTATTTCCTGTTGATTTTGCCATTTTCTTCCCATTGAGAGTAAGCATATTAGCGTGTAACCAATAGTTCACTGGATTTTTTTTATAAACAGCCTCGGCTTGAGCAATTTCACACTCATGATGAGGAAATTTTAAATCCATTCCCCCTCCATGAATATCAAACTGTATTCCAAGATATTTGGTACTCATCGCAGTACACTCCAAATGCCATCCCGGAAATCCATCACTCCACGGAGATGGCCAACGCATGATATGATTTGGTTCAGCTTTTTTCCAAAGTGCAAAATCTTGTGGGTTACGTTTGTCAGACTGTCCATCTAATAGTCTTGAGTTGTGAATTAGCTCTTCAATCTTTCTTCCACTGAGTTTACCATATGGAATATCCTTGTTGAATTTAAGCACATCAAAATATACAGACCCATTAATTTGGTAGGCATACCCTTTATCAATAATCTTTTTTATAAATTCTATTTGCTCAACTATATGTCCAGTTGCAGTGGGTTCAATACTTGGAGATAAGGCATTAAATTTTGCCATCGTATCTCTGAAATCAGTTGTATAACGCTGGACAACTTCCATGGGTTCAATTGATTCTAATCGTGCTTTCTTTGCAATACGATCTTCTCCTTCATCTGAATCATTTTCCAAATGTCCAGCGTCTGTAATATTCCTAACATAACGAACTTTATATCCTATAAATTGAAGATATCTGAAAATAAGGTCAAATGAAATGAAGGTTCTACAATTTCCTAAATGTACATTGTTGTAGACTGTTGGACCACAAACATACATTCCAACATGATCTTTTTCTATAGACTTAAAGGTTTCTTTTTTCCCATTTAAAGAATTGTAAACTAAGAGTTTTTTTTCCATCAGAACTTTGGATCAAATTGGAAATAACCTTCAATGAATAATTCAAAAAAATTGGATGCAAGTGAGATTTCATTTGAGGTCAAAAAGTTGTTATCTACAATCTGATTGGGAATTTCACATATTAATTTTTGAGGTTTCATATTTTATAAATACGCAAACAAATATACTTAATTTAAACAATGGAAAAAGGATGTCTTCGTAATCAAAGTTTAATATTGTAGCTAAGACATAATTGATTAATAGTATTTGAAAGTGTATATGGATCATTTAAACCCTCTGAAAACATATTAAATTCTTTATTTTCATTCAGCTGAACAAAAGAAAGACTCATTGAATTTGATCCAAAGTTAAATCCTAAGCCAAATGTGATCGCTTGATCAGAATCAATAATATTTCTTTGGGCATTATTTCGTTTTAGATATCCAGCTCTTAAACTTATATCTTTAAAGCGGTATTCGCCACCAATTTTAAAAGTTTGTATTGATTGAAAAGAATTTTTAAATGTATTTGATAACTCATCTAAATATTTACTGTTTCCTTCTTTAGTTAAAACTGTATTTGCAGCATTTTGAGTAGTGTAATCAATTGAAATTAGTCCTTTGAGACCAAATATATAAGCTATACTTAAAGTTTTTTTGGAAGGGAGGCTAAGTTGATATGAATCATAAATGTTTATAATTCCTGGATCGATAGTTTCTTTAATAATACTTCCCTGATCGAGATAAGTAGATGTTAAACTTTGTTTTGTTTCATCACTAGTTTCAATATATTGTGGTGAATCATATGAAAATCCTAATCTTAATTTTTTAAGTTTCATTATTGCACCAAACTGACCTGAAAAACCATTTCTAAAACTACTGATTCCATTTTTAAAACCAATATTATAGACTGGTGAGTCAATGTAATGATTCGATTCAAAAAAACTTTGATCTGAATGGTATTCTAACTTATGAAAGTTTAGGTTAAAACCTAAATGAATTAAATCGCTATATAAAGCGCTAAAGTTAAGTGTTGTTTTTCGGTGAAGACCTTTACTAAGAATGTCAAGTTCATGATCCAAATTCCCGTATTCTAAATTTGAATAATATTTTGTTTCACCATCAACAAAATTAAATGGATTGATAATGTAAGCTTGATAACCCAGGAAGGCTTGTTGTGCAGCAAAACCATTTTCTTCTCCTAAAACACGATAAACTTCAGGAACAGTTTCTCCATCATATAGAGGGAGGTTCTCAAAAGCCAATCCATCAGAAAAATAAAGGAAATAATTATCAATACCATTTGAGCTGGAACCATATAAACGTGAATTTTGATTGAATTTTGAAACTATATGACTATTAATCCCAGCACTTAATCTGGTCCATGAACTTTCAGTATTGGAATTATTAAATACTAGTACTGCACCCACCTGGTCAAGCTTTTGGTTATTATCTGTTTTACTTACTGAATTTCCATAGTAGGTACCTTCTACGGTTTTATTATTGAAGGATAGGGTTCCACCTATTTCAGAATATAAATACACTGAAGAACCGGCAGGGTTAATACTTATTGAAGTCAAATCACCACCTAGAGCCCCGAAAGCTCCAGCCATGCTATTGTATCTGGCTGTACCATTTAATTCCCCTCCTAAAAAATAATTAATATCATTAACTGTCTGTGATACAGAATGTTGTGTAATAATTAAAAATACAAGAAGTATTCGTAAGTTCCACATTTAAATAAATTATTTAGTTATTAATTTCTTCTATGACCAGAGGAAGCCCTTCCTCCCCCTGAATTGAGTGATCTAGAACTTCCTCCTGAATTAAAGGATGGTGCTGGGGAAGAATTTCTGTAACTCGGTGTTGAGAAGTTCTTATTTCTATTGTAATTTCTATTTATATTTATGGATTTGCTATAGCTATTAGAGCTTCTAGACTTGTAGCCTCGAGAAGTCCTCATCTGCTCCTTTGCCATTTTTGTGGTACTTCTTCTCGTTTCTGAAGTTTGATTTACATTCCTTGGAGAAGTTGTATTAGGACTTTGTCGCTCAACTATATTTCGATAGCGCGATTGAGTTGACCTCCCCTTAGAGTTTCCATTCTTACCTTTTGAAAGTTTCGTATTTGAGTTACTCAAACTACTTCCTCCTGCTCCTGATGAAGTTCCAAAAGTAGGCCTTGCTGTTAGAGAATTACCAGTTATTTTTTCACCTAAAATATTATTTTTGCGATTAGTTAAGAAATAGGTTGTGCCTAATGAATTTAAACCTCTTCCTGAATTGATTCTAGTTGTTGATTCAACAAATTCTCCATTTTTTCTGTTTTTTGAATTTTGACTTTCAGTTCTATCTGAGCGTTTTGTTCCTTCGTAATTTTTTTCTCCTCTACCTGATTTAACTCTAGCTACTGTTGAAATATAATCTTTACCATAACCATTTGAATTTTTATCACTGTAGCCATAATAACCTACACCATAAGGATTCCATCGATTCCATCGATTCCAACGATTCCAATTATTAAATCCATACCCAAAACCATACCCTCCATAAAAGCCGAAAGGGCTGTAAAAGTGATCATATAACCATAATCCAGCATATCCTCCATTATATGTATTTATAAAAGGTTCCATGAATGGCGAATCGTAAAAACCATATCCAAATCGATAAGGATTATTGAAGTAATAATTATTCAAAAATGGCACTCCTCCAAAAGCAAAACCTGATAATCCCCACATATAGTTTGGGCTTCTATTAAAAATAATGATTTCGGTTTGAGTTGTTTTTTCTCCCCAAGGTATTTGTGAGTTTTCAACATAATTATCCTTTTCTAAATCAATGTCTTCAGAAGTATAATTTTCTGTATCAGTAAAATACAATTCGTTCTCTTGGATATTATCTTGCAGTAGATCTTTAAAATAATTTGAATAGTAATTGCCATTATCAGACGTATCTGATGAGCTACCTTAAGAGTTCTTTTTTAATTCATAAGTATAAATTCCATCATTTGAAAAATAGGATGCACCTTTAAAACTACCACAACTCAGAAAACACAAAGAAGATAAAACGATAAATAAACTCTTAAATTTTGGATAGTTTTTTCGTGTATTCATTATCATTCGCTTTAGAGATGTTGTGCAAAAAGTTTAGCTTTGTACGACAAAAAATTTATATAAACAAATATAGGCAAAATCTATGCCAAAAATTTTATGGGTATTAAATTAACCTCAAGAAAAATTGATTATTCTAAGTGGTATAATGAAATTGTCATTAATGCCGATTTAGCTGAAAACTCTGCAGTACGAGGATGTATGATTATTAAGCCATACGGCTATGCTATTTGGGAAAGAATGCAAGCAGAATTAGATAAGATGTTTAAGGAAACAGGTCATGAAAATGCTTATTTTCCATTATTTGTTCCGAAAAGCCTTTTTGAAGCTGAAGAGAAAAATGCTGAAGGTTTTGCAAAAGAATGTGCTGTTGTTACTCACTACCGTTTAAAAAACGACGAGGATAAACCAGGCAAGCTAAAAGTTGATCCAAATGCAAAGTTAGAGGAAGAGCTTGTGGTAAGACCAACAAGTGAAGAAGTGATTTGGAATACATTCAAATCATGGATTCAATCCTATCGAGATCTACCGATTTTAATAAATCAATGGTCGAATGTAGTGCGATGGGAAATGCGAACACGACTTTTTCTTAGAACTTCAGAATTTTTATGGCAAGAAGGACAAACAGCTCATTCAACTAAAGAAGAGGCTATAGAGGAAACTATATTAATGAATCAAGTCTATGCTAATTTTGTTGAAAATTATATGGCAATTCCAGTAATTCAAGGAATTAAATCTGCTAGTGAGCGTTTTGCAGGTGCAGAGGAAACCTACTGTATTGAGGCACTCATGCAAGACGGAAAAGCTTTACAAGCAGGAACTTCCCACTTTTTGGGACAGAATTTTGCTAAAGCATTTAATGTAAAATATGCTAATACCGATGGAGTTCTAGAACATGTTTGGGCTACCTCTTGGGGTGTTTCAACTCGCTTAATTGGAGCCTTGATAATGACTCATAGTGATGACAATGGCTTAGTCTTGCCTCCAAACCTAGCCCCTATCCAAGTTGTTCTTGTTCCGATATATAAAGGGGAAAAGCAGAAAAAAGAAATTGCTGAAGTTGCTAATCAAATGAAAAAAGCCCTTGAAAGTAAAAATATTAGGGTAAAGTTTGATAATAGAGATAAATTCAAACCAGGTTATAAATTCAATGAATATGAGCTTAAAGGTGTGCCCTTAAGAATTGCAATAGGCCCTAAAGATATAGAAAATGGGACTGTCGAAATCGCAAGAAGAGATACATTTTCTAAAACATTAGTAGATCAGGATGAAGTAGTAGATTTTATTTCTATGAAACTGGACCAAATTCAAAGTGATTTATTTCAAAAGGCATTAGGATTTAGAGAAACACATATTACTGAAGTTGAAAATTTTAAAGAATTTAAAAAAATAATAGATAAAAAAGGAGGGTTTGTTTCAGCGCATTGGGACGGAACAAAAGAAACCGAAGAAGCTATAAAAAATCAAACTAAAGCAACTATAAGATGTATTCCATTAGAATCGAAAGAAGAACAAGGAAAATGTGTGTTTTCGGGTAATCCATCAAAACAACGCGTTCTTTTTGCAAAAGCATATTAATGTTTTAAAAGAAGTATTGTTTAATTACATTTTTCCGTGTACATTTGCGCACGAAAAATATGGCCCGTTCGTCTATCGGTTAGGACGCCAGGTTTTCATCCTGGAAAGAGGGGTTCGACTCCCCTACGGGCTACAAAAATTTTAATTATGGCAAATCATAAATCTGCTTTAAAACGCATTAGATCAAATAACAAGAAAAGACTTTTAAATCGTTTTCAGCACAAAACTGCTCGAAATGCAATCAAAAAGCTTAGGGAAATAACAAACAAGAAAGAAGCAAAAAAAATGTTTCCTTCAGTAATTTCTTTAATTGATAAACTAGCAAAGAAAAACATCATTCACGCAAATAAGGCCTCAAATCTAAAATCCAAACTTGCAAGTCGTGTTGCATCTTTGTAATTATATTAAGTTTACTTTTCAAAAGCAACTAAATGGTTGCCTTTTTTTATAAATTTTTATGAATTCATCGAGATTAAGAACTCTTCATTACTTTGCGTTCTTTGGAATCGATCATTTATAAATTCCATTGCTTCCACAGGATTCATATCAGCAAGATACTTTCGCATTATCCACATACGCTTAATAGTATTTTCATCTAGTAATAGATCGTCCCTTCTAGTGCTTGAAGATACAAGATCTATAGCTGGAAAAATGCGTCGGTTTGCGATACGTCGATCTAATTGAAGTTCCATGTTTCCAGTTCCTTTGAATTCTTCAAATATCACTTCATCCATTTTAGAACCAGTTTCAGTTAATGCAGTAGCAATTATAGATAAAGATCCACCATTTTCAATATTTCGAGCAGCTCCAAAAAATCGTTTAGGTTTATGTAAAGCATTCGCATCTACTCCACCACTTAAAATTTTACCTGAAGCAGGTTGAACGGTATTGTAGGCTCTTGCAAGGCGCGTTATTGAATCTAAAAGGATTACAACATCATGTCCACATTCGACAAGTCGTTTTGCCTTCTCCAAAACAATATTAGCAACTTTCACATGTCGATCAGCAGGTTCATCAAAAGTAGAAGCAACAACTTCACCATCAACATTTCTTTGC
>JAQWKF010000143.1 GCA_029247985.1 Flavobacteriaceae bacterium | reverse complement strand
TTCTACGCAAACAGAAATTAACTTGCCTTATATCACGGCAACTGCTACTGGACCTAAGCACTTGGTAAAAACGCTTACCCGTGCTAAGTTTGAGCAATTGGCTGATGAATTGGTAAAGCGTTCTATGAACCCTGTTAAAAGTGCTTTAGATGATGCTGGCCTGTCTACAGGTGACATTGATGAAGTTATCTTGGTTGGAGGTTCTACACGTATTCCTGTTATACAAGAAGAAGTTGAGAAGTTCTTTGGTAAAAAGCCTTCAAAAGGGGTAAACCCTGATGAGGTGGTTGCTATTGGTGCTGCCATCCAAGGTGGTGTTTTAACAGGAGATGTTAAAGATGTTTTGCTCTTAGATGTAACGCCACTATCGCTTGGTATTGAGACCATGGGCGGGGTGATGACAAAACTTATTGAGTCAAACACAACCATACCTTCAAAGAAATCACAAGTGTTTTCTACAGCTGCTGACAACCAGCCCTCTGTTGAAATTCACGTACTGCAAGGAGAGCGTTCTATGGCTACAGATAATAAAACCATTGGTCGCTTTCATTTAGATGGTATCCCTCCTGCACAAAGAGGTGTGCCACAAATTGAGGTTACTTTTGATATTGATGCTAACGGACTAATACACGTTACAGCACTAGACAAGGCTACCAATAAGTCTCAAGACATTCGTATTGAAGCATCTTCAGGACTTACGGAAGAAGAAATTGAGCGTATGCGCAAAGAAGCAGAAGCCAATGCTGATGCGGATAAAAAAGCCAAGGAAGAAGTAGACGTACTAAACAATGCCGATCAAATGATTTTTCAAACAGAAAAGCAATTGAAAGAATTTGGAGATAAATTATCTGCAGATAAAAAAGCACCTATTGAAACAGGTCTTGAAGCTTTGAAAAAGGCGTACGAGTCTAAAGATTTAGAGGCTATTAAACCTGCACTAGACAACATTAACGAAGCATGGAAACAGGCTTCTGAAGAAATGTACAAAGCTCAGCAAGAAGCTGGTGGCGCTGATGCTCCTCCAACGGATGGTGCTGATGCCGCCTCGTCTTCTGACGATGATGTTGAAGATGTTGATTTTGAAGAAGTAAAATAATTATATCTGCGCCCCGCTTTTGTGGGGCGCTTCTTTTTTTATGTCACAAGAAACAATCCTAAAGAAAATACAAGATCGCTGCGCGAATACGTTTGTCGATACCCTTAATATTAGTTTTGTTGAAGTTGGCGAAGATTATCTTGTTGCAAAAATGCCAGTAACTCCTGCAGTATTGCAATTAGATGGCGTATTGCATGGGGGTGCTACGGCTGGTTTGGCCGAGACCGTTGGCAGTGCAGCCTGCGCCATATTTCGAGGGGCTGATGATATCATGATTCGTGGTATAGAAGTCTCTGCTAATCACGTACGGGGTGTTCGTTCAGGTCATGTATACGCCAAAGCTGTGGCTGTCCATATGGGTAAAACCATGCAACTCTGGCAGATATCTATAACTGACGATGATGATAAATTGGTATCTTCTTGTAAGTTAACCACACTTTCCTTACCGAGAAACAAATAGGTTTTGTATTTTTAAACTAAACCTAAGAAATGCATTTAGAAAGAATACGAGAAAATCAAGGAAGTCGTTTTGACCGCTATGTGATAGGGACTTTGATTATCGTGTTTACTTTTTTTGTGGCTCAAATCCCTCATACCTATGCTGTAATTAAAGCAGTTGGTCTTGAGCAGCTTGGAACACTAGATATTGCAAGTACTCTTCAAGCCCTTCCGCCTAACACAACGCTGGTACTCATGCTTTTTCCATTTGCAGTTGTGGCCGTTTTGGTATTGGTGTTGATTCGTTATCTGCATAACATCTCTATTCGTGAATTCATAACTTCACGTGACAAAATTGATTGGAAACGTATTGGTTTTGCTTTTACAACAATAGTCCTATTGAATTCCTTGTTTTTTATCATTTCATATTACACGAATCCATCCCACTTTCAATGGAATTTTGATCCCCAAGCTTTTGCCATTTTATTTTTGATAGCAATCGTTTTGGTACCCCTACAAACCAGTGCAGAAGAACTCTTTTTTCGGGGCTATTTAATGCAAGGGTTTGGACAAATTTTTAAGCATCGTATATTCCCATTGCTCATTACTTCATTGTTGTTTGGATTTATGCATTTCGGAAACCCAGAGATTGACAAGCTTGGCCCCCTGTTACTAGTGTCTTATGTTTCTATGGGTTTTTTCTTTGGCATCATCACGCTTATGGACGAGGGGCTTGAACTCGCACTAGGCTATCATGCGGGAAATAATTTGCTTATTTCTCTTTTGGTTACTTCAGATTGGACCGCTTTTCAAACCAATTCGTTGTTTTTGGATGTCTCCGACCCCAATGTTTATATGCTTGCCTTTATGCAACTGCCCATGTTGCTGATACTATTGGTACTATTTAGCTGGAAATATAAATGGAAGAACTATGCTGCTCATTTGATAGGCTCTAATTCGAATGAAACGCCTTCTTAAAAAAGCAGTCAAATTTTTTAAAATAAAACTTCAAGACTTATGTAGGATTTATCTAATTGTGATGAATGTCCGTGTAAAACTAAAGAAGCTTGTTTAGCAACAACACAAGCCCAACAATAACAATTGGTCCAATTATTCCTGCTACAATTCCACCTTGCCTAAAGTCCTTTAGATTGAGTTTTCCAGTACTATACGCAATTGCGTTAGGTGGAGTAGACACAGGTAAAAATAATGCTGCAGAAGCACTTAATCCAATAACTATTGGTAAAACTTCTACATATTGTGAAACTAGTACAATAGCAATAGGAATTAAAATGGTTGTGGTGGCGGTATTGCTCATAAAGTTTGAGCATATTACAGTTAACAGCGAAAAAACTATTGCCAATAAATAAAAATCAAACTCATAAGAACTTAATAATGTCACATAATGCTGTGCTAATTGGGTTTCTTTAATAGCCAATCCTAACGACAACCCACCTGCTACTAACATCAAAGTGTCCCAAGGTAGCTTTCTGACATCATCCCCACTAACAATTCTAAACATTGTCAGCAATGTGATTGGTAACAAAGAAATTGCTGAGGGAGGAATCTTGTGGAGGTTGCTCGTCAGCCATAGCGCCAATGTTAAAAATAAAATTAAAAGCACTGCCTTTTTTTTCAGTTTAAAGAAAGAGCTATCTTCAATAACATTTGGTTTATTTAAAAATTGTAAGTCTATTGATGAAATCTTTGGCACGTATTTTTTAATTAAAAAAAGCCAAAATAAAAACACCAATATTAGAGCAACAGGAAACTCTATGGTGGCCCATTCTAAAAAGCCAAACTCAATACCGTGATTATTTAAGGCATCAACGGCTATAGCATTAGGTGGAGATCCAATAATGGTCCCCATGCCCCCCAAAGATGCGGCTGCAGGAATTCCAATAAGTAATGCTTTTCCAAAGGGAGCATTTCTTTCTAGGGTATCTAAAAAGGGGGTTATGGCGGCAATCATCATGGCAGTTGTGGCAGTATTGGACATGATCATTGAAAAAATTGCAGTCACCAACATGATTCCCAATAAAATATATCTTGGCTTTGTCCCAAACCTAGAAATTGCCATTTTAAACAATGAAAGATCCAGACCCACTTTCCGCATGGCTTCTGCAATAAAAAAGCCTCCCAGCATAAGCCATATTACACTATTTGCCCATGTTTGAACATATTTTTGAACCATTATTGTTGCATTTTCAGGATCAATTTCCCTGTAAAGCCCCCCAAGGGCAAAAACCAAAAAAACAAAAATGAGCAATCCAACGGCAAATGGCGGAATGGCTTCTGTTGCCCATAAACCAATAGACAAGAATAATAAAAACAAAATATAAACCTGCGCCTTATCCAATTCAGGAGATACAAGTAAGTAGGTCGCTGCAAAAGCAAAAGTGATACTCAATAAGAAGTAAATTACTTTTTGTTGAATATCAACTATTTTCTGAATTTTGTGTAAGTAGCGTTTAGATGCTGATCTGGAATCTGACATGGAGCAAAAGGTTTGAGGCGAGTGCAAAAATATGCAAGAGAGAAGAAATAAAAGAGATTTTTTGGCTTAAAAATCTTTTTTGTCACTAACGTTTTTTACTCACGCCCAATCATGTTTTTGGGCTGTACCCATTCATCAAACTCTTCTTCACTAAGATATCCTGTTTGTAAAGCCGCTTCTTTAAGGGTAAGTTTGTTTTGATGTGCCAAATTAGCAATTTCAGCAGCCTTGTAATACCCGATCTTTGGATTGAGAGCAGTCACCAACATCAAGGAGTTTTTGAGCAATTCATCAATCTTATCAGAGTTGGGTTCTATACCTTTCGCACAGTTGAGGTCAAAGCTTGCACAAGCATCACCAATAAGTTGGGCAGACTCTAAAACATTGCGTGCCATCACAGGCTTGTATACGTTAAGTTCAAAATGCCCTTGTGAGCCTGCAAATGCCACTGCCGTGTCATTACCCATAACTTGTACACATACCATGGTTAGTGCCTCACATTGCGTTGGGTTTACCTTTCCAGGCATGATAGAGCTGCCAGGCTCATTAGCTGGAATTATCAATTCACCAATACCAGAGCGAGGTCCACTGGCCATGATGCGTATGTCATTTCCAATTTTAAATAACGAAACGGCCAATTGACGAAGGGCACCATGCGTTTCCACAAGTGCATCGTGAGCAGCTAGTGCTTCAAATTTATTTTCAGCAGAGACAAAGGGGAGTCCTGTGAATTGTGCGATATACTTAGAAACTTTCTGAGCATAACCTTTAGGTGTATTGATGCCCGTTCCTACTGCAGTACCTCCCAGTGCCAATTGTGCTAGGTGAGGTAGTGTGTTTTCCAATGCCTTAATGCCTTGATTGAGTTGGGCTACATAACCCGAAAACTCTTGTCCTAAGCTCAAAGGAGTAGCGTCCATAAAGTGTGTGCGTCCAATTTTAATGACGTCATCAAAATCAGCTGCTTTTTTCGCCAAAGTGTCTCTTAACTGCAAAACGCCAGGAAGTGTGACTTCCACAACCTTTTTGTAAATGGCAATATGCATCCCAGTAGGGAAGGTGTCGTTAGAAGATTGTGACTTATTTACATCATCGTTTGGGAGTAGTGTGCGTTCGCCCTCACCCAATACAAGGCCTTGGAGGACGTGCGCTCGGTTTGCAATAACCTCGTTTACGTTCATATTGGATTGTGTGCCAGATCCTGTTTGCCACGCCACTAAAGGAAAATGATCATTGAGCTCGCCTGCTTCAATCTCATCACATACTTGTGCGATTAGGTCGCGTTTCTCAGCGGTCAAGACACCCAACTCCTCATTGGTATAGGCAGCAGCCTTTTTCAGAACTGCAAAGCCATATATAATATCAATGGGCATAGAACCTGGGCTACCAATTTTAAAGTTGTTCCTAGAGCGCTCTGTTTGTGCACCCCAATATTTATCGGCTGGCACTTGAACACTTCCCATGGTATCTTTTTCTTTCCTAAACGTCATGTGGTTGTTTTATGCAAAAATACAAAAGGATTAGCAAATTGAGTGTTGCTCGGTACGTATCCAATATGTACCTTTGTAAAAACTTTCACCCATGATTGAATTTGATCAATATCTTGGTTTCTTAGCATTCTTGACTATCCTCACTATAGGATTCTGGTTGATGATTTTTCTTATCACCTTCGTTATTCCTTTTTGGCTAACAGGAAATTTGATGCAGTGGCTTAAAGAAAAACGTCAAAAATCGAAGGAGTAATTACAAGTCAACCCCTTCGCCACCACCATAATTGCCGCCACCTCTTCGTTGACGGTCTTTTTCCTGTCTAAATCTGTATGTAAATGTAAGCTTATAATAAGGCTTTCTTCTTTGGTATTCTGCTACGGTAGAAATGCTTTCCGTAAACGTATTCCACCTGTAGATGCTATTGTTAAACACATCATTAAAGTTTAGGTTAATGGTCGCATTATCGTTTAAGATGTCTTTGCTTAAACCAAGACTCACTCCTCCAAATCCTTTTCTGTTTCCATAGGCGGATTCTTGTGGCCCCACATACCAAACGTTAACTTGTGTGTTGATTTCCCAAGGGAGTTTCAGGTTGTTGCGAAAATTTCCAGACCAACTTTCATTTTCGTTATCCAGCACGAGATTTTCATACGTCCCTTTGTCAATACTTTTAAATATGTTAAAACTAATGTTGGTACGCCATTTCGTTGACCAACGAATAGCGCTATTGGCCTCAAAGCCCAATCGGTCTTGACTTCCAAAGTTGACAGGGAAGCGCTTTATTACTGCCGTATTTTCGCCATTCACTTCAACAAACTCCCCTGACTCAACGGTTATGCGTTGTCTA
>JAQWKF010000137.1 GCA_029247985.1 Flavobacteriaceae bacterium | reverse complement strand
GTACAAAAAACGCGGAGGTAAACCAAAAATGCCCCAACAACAAGCACCAGAGCAAGAGAGTGTAACAGCTGAAGTATTTTCAACACTTGACACTTCTGCAGGTCGTGCAGAGGCTTGGGTCTCTCGAAATCAGAACTATATTCTATCCTTTATTGGCCTCGTTGTCGTAGGAGTATTTGGTTATTTAGGCTATGAAAATTATGTGGTCAAGCCCATGCAAGAGGAATCTACAAACCTCATGGCACAGGCACAATCCCACTTTAATGAAGCTTTAGAAGATCCAACTTTACAAGATTCTTTGTTTGTGCTTGCCCTTGAAGGAGATGGCGTAAATCCTGGATTTATTGAAATCATTAATAGTTATGGCGGTTCTGCTGCTGCTGAAATTGCTACGTACAATGCTGGTATGATATACCTTAAGCGAGGAGAATATGATATGGCTATTGATTACTTAGAAGATTTTTCTGCTAGCGATCCTGTGCTTGGCGCACTTGCGCTTGGTGGTATCGCAGATGCATTTACAGAGCTAAACCAACTGGATGACGCGCTAGGCTACTATCAAAAAGCAGCGAATTATGCTGACAACGACCTGACAACACCTCGCTTTTTACTTAAAGGCGCTCAGGTGGCTTTAAGCTCAGGCGCCAAGGCTGATGCTGCATCAATGCTAGAAACGTTAGCCTCCGACTATGCTGAAACCCCTCAGGCCACTCATGTCGAGGTGCTTTTAGCTCAAGCCCAAAACTAATATGGCGACTGCTCAACACGGTCCATTAAACTTAGATGCGGTGCCAAGTGCAGCAGCTCTTCGAATTGCCGTTGTTGTTTCTGAATGGAATGCCGAAATAACAGGCAATTTATATGAAGGTGCCCACGCTGTACTTGTGCAAAAAGGTTGTTCCGATATTCAGCGTATAGACGTTCCCGGTAGTTTCGAACTTATTTATGGATGCAAAGTAGCTATGAATGCAGGTTTCGATGCTGTTATTGCACTAGGAAGTATAATTAGAGGCGAAACTGCACACTTCGATTACGTATGTGAAGCAGTAGCTTCAGGAATTAAAGATCTTAATCTTCAAGGCAAAGTTCCTGTTATTTTTGGAGTACTCACCGATGATACCCTAGCACAAGCCCAAGCGAGAAGTGGTGGGAAACTAGGAAATAAGGGTGCAGAAGCTGCAGTTGCTGCTATTAAGATGGCAACACTTGTTATTTAAAATACTTTAAGGGAACCCATAACATACCAAAGCATTCTCCTTTTGATTTCCCAAGGTGTTTGTGGTGCATTTTATGTGCTCGTCGTACGCCTCGCGCATAGCGGTTGTTGGCATTGCGCCATATTTTAAAACGCTGATGAATAAAGATGTCATGCACCATAAAGTAAGCTAATCCATATGCAAAGATACCGATGCCAATGGCCAATCCTGGAGCAAAACCATACTCTCCCCAAAAAATCACACAACCCATACTTACAACTGCATAAAAAATAAAAAAGAGGTCATTACGCTCAAACCATGAGTTGTGGTCTTTGTGGTGATGGTCTTTGTGAAGTGACCACAAAAAACCATGCATGATATACTTATGGCTAAACCACGCCATAAATTCCATAATAAAAAATGTTATAAAAAATACACCAATCTGGGCAATCAGGGACATGTTCTTAATTTATAATAAATTAAATTGATAACGAATAAATGATCGCGCTAACACATCTACCTTTTGGTAGTTCGGAACGCGAATTCTTTTGGATTTTATCTGAGTTGAAGGAGTTTTTTTAAGTTTTTTCAGCAAACGTAAATAATACTTATATGCGGTATAAACACCAAATTTTGCCTCATCTGGTAATTGAAAAATACCCGCCAAGCCAGCACTGAAGTCAGCTTCAATTTCCTCGATTATGGTCTGCTTTGAATTTTCATCAAAGGCGTTCATGTCAACGTTAGGAAAATAGGAGCGCTCTAAATGTTCGTGGTCTGCTTTTAGGTCTCTTAAGAAATTAACTTTTTGGAACGCCGAGCCTAAGCGCATGGCAGCATCCTTTAAGGCGTTGAACTGGTCATCATCCCCTTTGACAAAAACTCTGAGGCACATTAAGCCCACTACATCAGCAGATCCGTATATATATGCTTTGTATTCTTCATCACTTAAATAGGTTTTCTTAGACAAATCCCAATGCATACTTTGCATAAATGCATTTATATATTCATGATCAATATTGTAGCGATGAACCGTTTCTTGAAAGCTGTTTAAAATAGGGTTTAGGCTTATTTTATCTGTCAAAGCTTCTTTCAGGGATTGCTCAAACCGTGCAAATAATTCAGCTTTATTATAATCGTGAAATGTGTCTACGATTTCGTCAGCAAAACGAACAAAACCATAAATGTTGTAAATGTCTTGACGGATTTCATTTGATAGTATACGAGTAGCAAGTGAAAAAGAGGTACTGTATGATTCAGTAACGAGTTTACTGCTTTGGTGCGAAACTTGATCGAATAGCGCTTTCATATTTTTTGCCTTGATGCTTGTAAATATAAAATAATTATCGTGTCAATTAACTTAAGCGCAAAAAATGTTTACTTTCTGCTAAACAACGTTTAATGCATAAATTACATCATCAATAGATAAGAATTTACGTATTTTTTCGGGCAGTTTATCTGACATAAATTGTACTTGATACCCTAAAATCCACAATTCACTGTCAATATTTTCAATGATTTCTGAATTAAAAGTATTTAAATACCCTTTGATTTTATCTTGCGTTGGCTCAATAGTGAAATAGGTGATAAATGTTATGGGCTCACCTATATCTACAAGATTATTTAAACTTTCGATTGGAACAGACTGGCCTAAGAATACACATTGAAATCCATTATTTAGGACTTCATATTGTAGATATAATAACCCCAACTCATGAATTTCATTATCGGGTAAGAATAAAACAAACCTGCGATCTGTTCTGCGAGTGGATTCTTGCTGCAAATCCTCACACATGGCATGAATTTTTTGTTTGACTAAGCTTGTAATAAAGTGTTCGTGTGACGGGCTAATGGAATTTGTTTGCCACAGCACACCCAATTCGTTCATTAGTGGAACAAATACGTTTTTGAATACTTCACTAAATGTAAACTGTTCGAGTAAATCATTGAAAGTTTTGGTAAACAACCTTTGGTCGAAATTGATCATGGCCAGTTTAAACAAGCCTATGGACCAATCATCTGCATTTTTGTTAATGGTAAGCTTGTGAACGTTTTTAGTTATCTCTTGCGAGCTGAATGATGCGATTTTTGAAATTTTGTACCCATTGTTATATAAAAGGGTGACGTTTAGAAGTTTCTGTAGGTTTTCAAGATTATAAAGTCGAATGTTGGTATCGGTTCTTTCGGGCTCAAATAGATTGTATCGCTTTTCCCATATACGAATGGTGTGAGCTTTAATACCTGAGAGATGCTCAAGGTTCTTTATGCTAAAACTATTTTTAACGCGATCCATTTGTTTAATGTTTAATAGACATTATTAAACAAAATTACAAAAAATTATTTATAAATAATTGAATATAAAAGAAATAAGAAAGTGCGCACGAGAGGAATCGAACCTCCACGGGATTTAACTCCCACTAGGCCCTCAACCTAGCGCGTCTACCAATTCCGCCACGTGCGCTTTTGAATGAGGATGTGACTTGGCTGGGGTTCGAACCCAGGACCCTCTCCTTAAAAGGGAGATGCTCTACCAGCTGAGCTACCAAGTCTATTGTTGTGACTTGGCTGGGGTTCGAACCCAGGACCCTCTCCTTAAAAGGGAGATGCTCTACCAGC
>JAQWKF010000130.1 GCA_029247985.1 Flavobacteriaceae bacterium | reverse complement strand
GGTATTCCTTTACAATTTTATCAGCAGTATTTTCTACGGTAAAAAGGCAGTTCAAAATCCTTGGAAATCCAATACGCTCGAGTGGACAGCTCCAGTGGAACATATTCACGGAAACTGGCCAGGTGCTATTCCACACGTACACCGTTGGGCATACGATTATTCCAAGCCTGGACAAAAAGAGGACTTTATCCCTCAAAGCGTTCCACTAGCCGAAGGCGAAGAAGAACTTCAACACTAAAACAAAGCCCCGCCACTCGACAAACTCGAGAACCAACGGGGCTTTTTGTTTTCTACTATTTGCGCACATTCATACTGACTGCCTTGTGGTTTTATTTCCATTTGCTCTATAGCAGGAGATAGATAAGGGATTCCAATACTTAAGCCACGTAAAATAAGCAGTAAGCCCACCAACATAGTCGTTAAGGGTAGCATAAATAGTACTTTCTTTTTCTTGGCGACAAGCATTGTGTTAGGAATAAAAAACACCAATAGAAGTGCAGGAATTGTCCCAGCTCCAAAAAAAACCATAAACAGCGCACCTTTCATGGGATCAAAATAAGTAGCACTTGCTGCCAGCGCCGTATAGACCAAGCCACATGGCAAAAACGCATATTAAAATTGCCTGAGGGCTTTTTTGTTTTCCGTATCTTTGGATAGATGAATGAACATCTAGATCCAACAGGAGAGCATTTAAGTCACGAGGAACACGATATCGATCGTGCTTTGCGACCCCTCAGCTTTGATGACTTTAGCGGACAACCGCAAGTACTCGAAAACTTAGAGATTTTTGTAGCTGCCGCGAATCAGCGTGAAGAAGCACTTGATCATACCCTTTTGCACGGTCCACCGGGACTGGGCAAAACTACCTTGGCACATATCTTGGCACAAGAATTAGGCGTTAAACTCAAGCTTACTTCAGGTCCTGTTTTAGACAAACCTGGGGACTTGGCAGGCTTGCTTACCAACCTAGAGCCAAGAGATGTGTTATTTATTGACGAAATACACCGGTTAAGCCCCATAGTTGAAGAGTATTTATACTCAGCTATGGAAGATTACCGTATTGATATCATGATTGAAACGGGGCCCAACGCGCGTTCGGTTCAAATCGAATTAAGCCCTTTTACTTTGGTAGGAGCCACCACACGGTCGGGTTTGTTGACAGCACCCATGCGCGCACGTTTTGGCATCAACAGCCGACTGGAATATTACTCCACTGAAGTGCTTGCAGGTATTGTGACGAGAAGTGCCAATATTTTAAATATTCCTATTGCAGACAAGGCAGCCATTGAGATTGCCAGCAGAAGTCGGGGTACGCCGCGTATTGCTAATGCACTGCTGCGACGCATTCGAGATTTTGCTCAAATCAAAGGCGATGGAACCATCAGTCTTGACATAACACGTATTGGGCTTAAAGCCTTGCATGTAGATGCACATGGTTTGGATGAAATGGACAATAAAATTCTCACCACACTTATTGACAAATTCAAAGGAGGTCCTGTGGGAATAAATACCTTGGCAACAGCGGTTTCTGAAAACGGCGAAACCATTGAAGAGGTTTATGAACCGTTCCTAATCCAGGAGGGATTTTTAATGCGCACACCGCGTGGCCGGGAGGTAACCGAAAAGGCGTATAAACACCTTGGAAAAACCCTACCCAACAACCAAAAAGGACTGTTTTGAGTAGCGCAGCGCGTCATGCTGCAATGGTCAAAGAAATAGCCCAAAAGTTGGGCTTTATGGCTTGTGGTATCTCTAAAGCTGGATTTTTAGACGAAGAAGCACCACGATTGGAATCGTGGTTAAACCAAAACCAACATGGACAAATGGGCTATATGGCCCGCAACTTTGACAAACGCCTGGACCCAGCAAAACTAGTGCCCGGCGCAAAGAGTGTTGTGTCCTTACTCTATAATTATTTTCCAGAAAACACCCCCGAAGATGCGCACGCACCAAAGATTGCACGTTATGCATATGGTGCCGATTATCATCATGTCATTAAAGACAAGCTCTTTGTATTTATGCACCATATTCAAGACCAAATTGGAACGGTAGGCGGACGTGTGTTTGTAGACTCTGCTCCCGTACTAGAAAAGGCATGGGCAGCTAAAAGTGGCCTTGGCTGGGTAGGAAAAAACACCAACCTTATTCGCAAACAAAACGGCTCTTACTTTTTTATAGCCGAACTCATTTTAGATTTGGAACTCGAGACAGACGGTACAGTTACTGATCATTGCGGCAGTTGCACAGCTTGCTTGGATGCCTGCCCAACAGATGCCTTTGTTGCCCCCTATAAGTTAGATGCTAGTAAGTGTATTTCTTACTTTACCATTGAACTAAAAGACGCCATTCCAAACGAGGTAAAAGGCCAATTTGATAATTGGGCCTTTGGTTGTGACATCTGTCAGGAGGTTTGTCCTTGGAATCGTTTTGCTACGCCGCATGAAGAACCTGCTTTTCAACCAACCCCTGAATTTATGAACATGACCAAAAGCGATTGGAACGAAGTCACCGAGGAGGTATTCAATCGCTTGTTTGAGGTAAGTGCAGTTCAGCGAACAGGTTTTGATGGATTAAAGCGAAATTTAGAGTTTTTAAAGTAGATAGAATTCAATACCTTTCCTGACTAAATTGCCAAGTATATGAGCAAAGAAAGTAAACGACGTGAGGCCCTAGTATATCACGCAAAACCTAAGCCCGGAAAA
>JAQWKF010000124.1 GCA_029247985.1 Flavobacteriaceae bacterium | reverse complement strand
ATAGTACTCGCAGTTCGTGCTTGTTGTATTGTGCCATTTTAAAGGGCACATTAACCGAGTCTTTGTCTATTAATACAACAGCATCTGAACTAAATGCCTGTAAGGGGGTGTTAGTTCTGATTTTTAGGGTATCGGTAAGGTCTAGTGTGCCACTTTGCACTACGGTAATTTTAAGTGAGTCGGGTTCCGCTTTTCTTACGCGGTATTCATATGACTTAGTCAAGGTGTCGTGTTTGAGTGTAAACTTCAATGAGTCTGCTTCAATGCCTTTGTACCAATAATACAAAGTATCGGTTTCACGATCTAAGGATACAACAGAGGCAAAAGATTCTGGCACCGCACTTTCTAAAACGATCTCAAAGTCAGGACTTCCTTTATAGCCAAACCCTATGCGTTGTTCCCCAGCTTGATAAGCACGACCAAAAGCAAAATCGGGATCTTCCGTAAACAAAGACAGGGAAAAGAGGCTGTCGTTAGGTAATGTTATCGGGTTTGAAATCACATCAATTTTATCGACGGATGGATCAAACACCAAATTTTTAGATACGTCTTTTACAGCAGCTAATAAATATTGCCCTGCTTTCAAATTAGGTATGGTAAATTCGACCAAGCTGTCAAGTGTGTTGGTGTAATACAAGGGCTTGTTTTTAAAAATCACAGAGTCTGTGAAAGTGCTGTCAATAGGATATAGCATTACAGAAACAAAGTTTTCAGGTTTGCGCAATAAGGCATCCGAAATACGTCCACTTAGCGTTAAAGAGTCAATAACTGATCCAGTTGAAAAAACATAAGAGAAAAAGGATAAAGGATTGCCCTCATTGTTGTCTACCACGCTTTCTCCAAAATTGAAGGTATAGGTTGTATTGGGCGAAAGCGAATCTATAAATTCAATATTAATGTATTTGGCAGCTACGCTTTGTGGAGAAACAATGTAGGTGCTTTGATCAAGGGGTGGAGAAATTACCAGTTGCTCTCTTAATTTATTTAGCTTGATATACTCGTCAAAGTAAATGCGAATCTCATCTTCTTTGAAGTTAACGGTTTCTTGCGGGGGTTCAGCACGCAACAGCACTGGGGGGGTTTCGTCTTTAGGTCCGCCAGTTGGGGAACCACGACGGGCACATTGCACAAACAATGCGCAAATGAACAGTGCAACAAAAATACGTTTTAGCATGATGCAAAATAACGACTATTTTCTTGCTTACGGAAGAATGTTTTGTGCATAGGCCATTCCAAGTATCGAAATTTTTTGACTGGCTTGTGCTAGCAAGGCATTTCCACAAGCGGTTAGTGTGGCACCCGTAGTAATGACATCATCGACCAATAGCAGGTGTTCGTAAGCGATATTGGTTTCTATGTCAAATGCATGTTCAACCTCATTCCAGCGCTGTTTTCTGTTCATGCGCACGAGTGTTTTGGTTTCGTTTTTTCGAAAGAGTATGTTGTCCAGAAATGGCACGCCTAGTAGGCTTGCCCAATATTTCCCAAAACGCGTACTTTGATTGTATCCTCGCTGTTTTTCTCGTTTTGGATGAAGCGGAACAGGGACTACTGCATCGCATTGCTTTATCAAATGTTGCTGGGGGAGCAATGCAAAACACTGTTTGGCCATCCAATCTCCTATTTTGGGTTTACCTTGATATTTGAGCGCATGTAAGAGGTGTTGTATGGGGTTGTTTTGGGTAAAATAAAAAGGAGCATAAGCACTTTCTAGAGGAAGATGCTGGCGCATCATCACTTTGAGGGAGTTATTATTATCTTCTTCAAAATAGGTTTTGGGTAGTTGCGCTTGACAATACACACATAGCCATTGCTGCTTTTTGGATAAGGGAGGTCCGCATCCCCAGCAACACTTCGGAAACCATACAGCAAGCAAATCTTGGAGCACGACAAAAGGTTAAACGATTCGGAAGGTTCAAATTACGAAACTTATCCTATTTTTGCCCCATGTCAAATCAAGAGTTGTTCAAAAAAGTATTGTCCCATGCCAAAGAGTATGGGTTTGTTTTTCCATCTAGTGAAATTTACGACGGCCTTAGCGCCGTATATGACTATGGCCAACAAGGCGTAGCACTCAAAAAAAATCTTCGCGATTATTGGTGGAAAGCCATGGTGCAGCTCAATGACAATATTGTAGGCTTGGATGCTGCTATTTTGATGCACCCCACCACTTGGAAAGCCTCTGGACACGTAGACGCATTTAATGACCCCCTTATTGATAATAAAGATTCAAAAAAGCGCTATCGCGCCGATGTTTTGGTGGAAGATTACGTTGGCAAACTGGACACCAAAATTGAAAAAGAAGTAAAGAAAGCCGCCAAGCGTTTTGGCGATGCTTTTGACAAAGAACAATTTATCAGTACCAATCCACGTGTTGTGGGCTACAAAGAAAAAGGGGATGCCATTTTAAAACGCTTGGGCAAATCGTTGGAAAAGGAAGATTTGGCAGATGTTAAGGCACTTATTGAGGAATTGGAGATTGTATGCCCTGTTTCTGGTTCGAAGAATTGGACAGAAGTCAAGCAGTTTAATTTGATGTTTGGCACCAAATTAGGAGCTTCTGCAGAAAGCGCAACCGAATTGTATTTACGCCCTGAAACAGCGCAGGGTATTTTTGTCAATTTTTTAAACGTACAGAAAACAGGGCGCATGAAACTGCCTTTTGGTATTGCCCAAACAGGAAAAGCATTCCGAAACGAAATCGTAGCGCGTCAGTTTATTTTTCGTATGCGTGAGTTTGAGCAAATGGAAATGCAGTTTTTTATTTCACCAGGTACGCAAAAAGAATGGTATGCCTATTGGAAAGAAACGCGCTTAAAATGGCATCATTCGCTGGGTCTAGGAACAGACAACTACCGTTTTCACGACCACGAAAAATTAGCTCATTACGCTGATGCAGCTTGTGATATTGAATTTCGTTTTCCATTTGGATTTAAGGAGTTGGAGGGGATACATTCGAGAACAGATTTTGACTTGAGTAGTCATGAGGAATATTCAGGTAAAAAACTACAGTATTTTGATCCAGAGCGTCAAGAAAACTACGTGCCTTACGTACTGGAAACCTCTATTGGGTTAGACCGATTGTTCTTGGCCGTATTTTCAAATTCCTTACAAGAAGAAACGCTTGAAGATGGATCTAGCAGAACGGTATTGCGCTTGCCCGCCGTAGTGGCACCTACCAAGGTTGCGGTATTGCCTTTGGTCAAAAAAGATGGCTTACCCGATATTGCCAAATCCTTTGTGGAAGAACTTAAATGGGACATGACAGTTGCCTACGATGAGAAAGATGCCGTTGGCCGTCGTTACAGAAGGCAAGATGCCTTAGGCACGCCTTTCTGTATTACCGTAGATCACCAAACCTTAGAAGATCAAACGGTAACCCTTCGCCACCGAGATAGCATGGAACAAGAACGCTTGACGTTAGCCCAAGCGAAAGCACAAATTAACGAAGCAGTTTCGTTCCAAAACTGGTTGAGAGCGCTTTAGAAACGTTTTCCAATAGCCAAACCGATGCGCCCATGTCCTTCGGGGCCATTGTCAGTTTTAGTAAAGTAGCGACCGAATCCAGCAAAAGCTTCAAAAGAAAAGCCATTGCGGTTTACCCATTTTTTTCCGAGTGCAATTCCCATGGAAAATTGAAATTCATTCTTGTCTTTATTGGCATACAGATAATCTTGAAAATTAGCAGAGGAAAAGGAGCTGAAGACTTCCACAAACATGCCACCTGCCCCATAGTCTTTACGGTTTAAAAAGTAAAAACGATAATAAGGCGTTAAAGCAAAGTTTTGATAGGTAGTGTCATCTTCCCCAAAGTTAGCAAAGAGGGAAACCCCATAGCCATTAGATTCATTCACAATGCGTTCGTAATAGATGTGAAAAGCAGGATGGACTACTAAGTCCAAAGCATTTAGTCGAATTTCATGCTTACCATAAGCGTTGGCATATTCTTTAGAACTGTCTTTGACAATTTCGACTTTAGTAATTTGATCGTTTTCTTCTTGAGCATGAATACTCAAAAAACCCATGAGTGCAATAGAACAAAAGAGGATTTTTTTCATGATGTTAAGTTTTGGTTACTCAAAGATATACAATTTTCATGCCATTAGTTTGTATTTTAGCAAGGATGAATATCATTTCCTACAACGTAAACGGCATCCGTGCAGCCATTAAAAAAGGATTTTTGGATTGGTTACAGCATGCCAATCCAGACGTGTTATGCCTTCAAGAAACCAAAGCGCAACCCGATCAATTAGACCTCAGCGTATTTGAAGCTGCAGGCTATCCATACCATTATTGGTTTTCGGCACAAAAAAAGGGGTATAGCTCTGTGGCTATTTTGTGTAAGCAAAAGCCCCATAACATTGTTTACGGCACTGGGATAGATTATATGGATTTTGAAGGACGCAATCTGCGTGTGGATTTTGAAGATGTTTCAGTGATGAGCCTATATTTACCTTCTGGAACCAACCCCGCTCGTTTGGCATATAAGTTTACCTATATGGACGATTTTCAAACCTATATAAACAAACTAAAAGAAGAAGTACCTAATTTGGTTATCTGTGGCGACTATAATATTTGCCACGAATCCATAGACATTCACGACCCCATACGTAATGCCAAGGTTTCGGGCTTTTTACCCGAAGAGCGAAGCTGGCTAGACGGCTTTATTCAAAGTGGTTTTGTCGACTCCTTTCGCGAGTTTAATAACGAACCCCATCAATATAGCTGGTGGAGTTATCGCGCCAATTCTCGTGCCAATAACAAAGGGTGGCGCATTGACTACGCCATGGTAAGCGAACCGCTTACGACAAATATATCAAGAGCATATATACTTCCCCAAGCGTTCCATTCTGACCACTGTCCTGTTGGCGTAACTTTAGATTTATAAGCAATCCAGTAAATGAAATATACAACCATCCCACACACCGATCTTCGGGTAAGTAAAATTTGTTTAGGCACCATGACCTGGGGCAATCAAAATACCCCAGATGAGGGCTTTGAGCAAATGGACTATGCCCTTGAAAAAGGGGTGAATTTTTTTGATACCGCAGAGCTTTATCCCGTGCCTGCTACCGCAGAAACCTATGCCGACACCGAGCGAATCATGGGCGATTGGTTTACGGCACGAAACAACCGAAATCAGGTGGTTTTAGCCACCAAAATTGCAGGACCGGGCGCATATACCGCTCACATACGTACCACGGGCTTTACGCCCAGCAGTATTCGTGAGGCGTTGGAAGGAAGTCTGATGCGCCTAAAAACAGAGTATATTGATTTATACCAATTGCAT
>JAQWKF010000102.1 GCA_029247985.1 Flavobacteriaceae bacterium | reverse complement strand
ATACAAGTATTAGACTTGGAGACCATGACGTATCGCTCCAAAAAGAAAGTTTCTTTTGCTACACTTGAAAAAACAAAAACAGTTGAGCGTGTCGCCGATCGTTTTCCGATTTTAATAAGTGGAACAGACAAAGCAGCAAAGTTCTACCGCACTGTTTTAGGCGAAACCTTTGCTTATGTGCAATTCCGTATTCCTGAGATATCAGATGCGCTTTACCAAATAGACGAGGCCATGAAAGCAGGTTTTGGTTGGGAGCACGGCCCATTTGAATTGTGGGATGCTGTTGGGCTTACAGCGGGTATCACGCTAATCAAAGAAGCTGGGCACCCCGTTGCCCCGTGGATAGAAAGATTGGCAGCTAATGGCGCTACTGGCTTTTATCAACTAAAAGATAATAAGCCACACTATTACAATATTGAGAAAGAAAAATTTGTATCCGTTCCTGGACAAGAGGCCTTTATTCTTTTGGATCATGTACGAGAAAACAAAACCATCTGGCAAAACAAAGAGTGCTCGGTGATTGATCTTGGCGATGGTATTTTAAACATTGAGTTTCGTTCAAAAATGAATACTATCGGCGCAGGTGTCTTGCAAGGTATTAACAAAGGTATTGATCTAGCAGAACAGGGCTATGAAGGAGTTGTGGTAGGCAATAACGGCGCCAACTTCTCAGCAGGTGCTAATTTGGGAATGATATTTATGTTAGCGGTAGAACAGGAGTATGATGAGCTGAATATGGCTATCAAGTACTTCCAAGATACCATGATGCGGATGCGCTATTCTAGCGTACCCACAGTAGCTGCACCACACGGGCTAACGCTTGGTGGAGGCTGTGAGCTATCCATGCACGCGGACAAAGTAGTGGCTGCAGCAGAAACTTATATCGGTTTGGTGGAGTTTGGTGTTGGGGTTATTCCAGGTGGTGGCGGATCTAAAGAAATGACCTTGCGTGCTGCTGACATGTTTCGCAAAAACGACGTTGAGCTCAATGTACTCCAAGAACATTTTTTGGCCATAGGTATGGCAAAGGTGGCAACCTCGGCATACGAGGCCTATGATTTTAGTATTCTCCAAAAGGGAAAGGATGTCGTTGTGGTCAACAGTAAACAGCAGTTGAATATTGCCAAGCAAGAAGCACTACTTATGGCACAGCGTGGCTATACACAACCCAAGCAACGCACAGACATTAAAGTGCTCGGAAAACAAGCTTTGGGTATGTTTTTGGTGGGTACGGATAGTATGGAAGCAGGACACTACATTTCAGAACACGATCAAAAAATCGCCAACAAACTCGCCTATGTAATGGCAGGAGGAGATCTGTCGCAAGCTACTCAGGTAAGCGAACGCTATTTGCTAGACATCGAAAGGGAGGCTTTTTTATCGCTTTGTGCAGAACGAAAAACGCTAGAGCGCATTCAACATATGCTCAAAACAGGAAAACCTTTACGCAACTAATTGACAATGCTAATCGACTGAATTAATTATTGAACATCAAGAAATTGAAAAAATTAAATAAATGAAAACAGCTTATATCGTACGGGCATATCGCACTGCCGTTGGGAAAGCACCACGAGGACTATTCCGCTTTAAGCGTCCAGATGAACTCGCCGCTGAGACGGTTGCTTATCTCATGAACAGCATTCCTGAATTAGACAAGAAACGCATCGACGATGTCATTGTTGGAAATGCCATGCCTGAAGCAGAACAAGGGCTCAACATGGCGCGACTTATCTCACTTATGGGACTGGAAACCGATTCGGTTCCGGGAGTTACCGTAAACCGCTACTGTGCCTCTGGGTTAGAAACCATTGCTATGGCCACAGCCAAGATACAATCTGGTATGGCAGACTGCATCATTGCTGGAGGCTCAGAAAGTATGAGTTATATTCCCTTTGGTGGATACAAACCTGTTCCTGATTATGAATTGGTAAAAAATGGTAAAGAAGATTACTATTGGGGAATGGGACTTACTGCAGAAGCTGTTGCCAAGGAATACAATATTTCACGTGAAGACCAAGACGTATTTTCATATGACTCACACCAAAAAGCACTTGCTGCACTTGAAAACGGTGCCTTTAAAGCACAAATAGTTCCCATAAATATTGAAGAAACCTACTTGGAAGGCAACACCAAAAAAACACGCAGCTATGTTGTGGACACAGACGAAGGTCCACGTGCAGATACAGCCATCGATAAATTAGCCAAACTTCGCCCAGTGTTTTCTGCTGGTGGATCGGTAACTGCGGGTAATGCTTCACAAACCAGTGATGGCGCAGCCATGGTATTGGTTATGAGTGAAGACATGGTCAAAGAATTAGGGGTTACCCCCATTGCACGTATGGTGAGCTATGCCGCTGCAGGCGTACCTCCACGCATTATGGGCATAGGCCCTGTTGCAGCCATTCCAAAAGCGCTGAAGCAAGCCGGAATGAAACAAGAAGACATTGAATTGATTGAACTAAATGAAGCGTTTGCGTCTCAGTCTTTAGCTGTGATACGAACCTTGGGATTAAACCCTGATATCATAAATGTTAATGGAGGCGCTATTGCACTTGGACACCCACTCGGGTGCACTGGTGCAAAGCTTTCGGTGCAATTATTCGACGAAATGAAAAAAAGAGATAACAAATACGGTATGGTGACTATGTGTGTGGGAACAGGACAGGGCGCAGCCGGTATTTTTGAACGACTATAAAACTAACTTATGGAAACAGCAGCACGAAAACTAACACGTGGCGGAGCCTTTATTTTACAAAACACCAAGGCACAAGACATCTTCACTCCAGAAGAATTTAACGAAGAACAACGCATGATGCGCGAGGCGATTCAAGAGTTTGTAGACCGGGAGGTTTGGCCAGCGCGTGAACGATTTAACAAAAAAGACTACGATTACACCTTTGAGCTGATGCGCAAAATTGGTGAAATGGGCTTTTTGGGCGTTAGCGTTCCCGAAGCTTATGGTGGTATGGGTATGGGGTTTGTTGACACCATGCTGGTTTGTGAATATATTTCAGGGGCTTCTGGTTCCTTATCTACTGCTTTTGGCGCACATACAGGAATAGGTACCATGCCTATCGTTCTCTATGGGAACGAGGAACAAAAGAAAAAATACGTTCCAAAATTAGCTAGCGGTGAATGGATAGGCTGTTACTGTCTTACAGAACCTACGGCCGGTTCAGATGCCAATAGCGGAAAGACCAAGGCTGTATTATCTGATGATGGCACGCATTACCTTATTTCTGGACAAAAAATATGGATTTCCAATGCGGGTTATGCCGATTTGATGATTGTCTTTGCACGTATAGAAAATGACAAAAACATTACGGGCTTTATCATACCAAACGATCCTGAGAATGGCATTTCTATGGGCGAAGAAGAAAAAAAACTTGGTATTCATGCCTCTTCAACGCGACAAGTATTTTTCAGCGACACCAAAGTTCCCGTAGAAAATATGTTATCAGAGCGTGGCAATGGTTTTAAAATTGCCATGAATGCCTTAAACGTTGGCCGCATCAAGTTGGCAGTTGCTACCTTAGATGGTCAAAGACGTGTACTCAACGAAGCTGTTAGTTTTGCCAATCAACGCGTTCAATTCAAAACACCGATTGCAAACTTTGGCGCTATCAAACAAAAACTTGCCAACATGGCCACCTTTTTATATGCAGGTGAAGCAGCTTGCTACAGAGCTGCAAAGGATATTGAAGACCGCATTGCACTTCGCGAAGCGGCTGGAAATAGCCATCAAGAAGCAGAATTAAAGGGCGTTGAAGAATATGTGATTGAATGTTCTATCCTAAAAGTTGCCTGTTCTGAA
>JAQWKF010000094.1 GCA_029247985.1 Flavobacteriaceae bacterium | reverse complement strand
TAAATATCGCTTTTACTCTTACGGAGATGCGATGCTTATTCTCTAACACCTCATGACCGAGGTTAAGAAAGATATACGTCGTTGCTCAAAGGAAGAAATATGTTCTTTTTTTGTTTCACACAACGCACCCTCTTTTCACGGTAATCAAGTGTATGAGTGGCTGTGGCAAAAGGCAGCCATTGATTTCGAGCAAATGACCAACCTTTCCAAGGCACATCGTGCTTTGCTCGACAAACACTTTATAATCAACCACACCAATATCGCTAAGGTGCAAATTAGTGATGACGGCACAATCAAAAATGCTGTGCGTCTGTATGACGACAAAGTTGTTGAATCTGTTTTGATACCCGCAAAAACCCGTTCTACGGCTTGTGTGTCCAGCCAAGTAGGTTGTAGCCTCGACTGTACTTTTTGCGCCACTTCCCAGCTCAAAAGGATGCGTAACCTCAATCCAGATGAGATTTTTGACCAAGTGACCATGCTTAATAAGCAAAGCTTGGAGCATTTTGAACGTCCGCTGTCTAATATTGTTTTTATGGGGATGGGCGAGCCTATGATGAATTACCCCAATGTGATGAAAGCCATTGACAAAATCACAAGTCCAGAAGGAATGGGGATGTCTCCAAAACGAATAACCGTTTCCACTTCAGGTATTCCTAAAATGATCGTTAAAATGGCTGACGAATATCCTCGATTTAAGTTGGCCGTTTCCTTGCACAGTGCCATTGAAGAAACCCGAAATCAAATCATGCCCTTTAGTACTTCTTTTCCGCTTACGGACTTACAAGATTCCATACGCTATTGGTTTAGCAAGACCAAGACACGTGTTACTTATGAGTATGTTGTTTGGAAGAATATCAACGACAGCAAAGCCGAGATTGATGCTTTGGTACGATTTTGCAAAAAGACGCCGTCAAAGGTCAATTTGATTGAATATAACCCCGTTGGCAACGATCAGTTTAATCAAGCAGATGACGATGCTATAAACCAGTATGTTGCTGCACTAGAAAAGAGCCATATTCCAGTGACGATAAGGCGTTCGCGCGGCAAAGATATTGATGCAGCTTGTGGGCAATTGGCCAATAAGACTTAATTGGGTACTCAAAATCAGCTGCATGGCAAATTGCTAAAACACTATATTGTATCTTTATGGCCCAATGAAAATTGTAGATCAGCTTAAAGAACCCATTGCTAAAGAAATGGAGCTATTTGAGGATAAGTTTTCCTCATCTATGCGATCACACGTGGCGCTTCTTAATCGCATTACGCACTATATCGTCAATCGAAAGGGTAAGCAAATGCGCCCCATGTTTGTTTTTATGGTAGCTAAAATGCTAGAAGAAAAAGAGGTTAATGAGCGTTGCTATCGCGCTGCTTCTGTAATAGAGCTTATACATACGGCTACACTTGTTCATGACGACGTTGTTGATGAAAGCTATCAGCGACGTGGATTCTTCTCTATCAATGCACTGTGGAAAAATAAAATTGCAGTTTTGGTGGGCGACTACCTGCTTTCAAAAGGCTTACTGCTTTGCATCGACCACAAAGATTTTGATTTACTGGAGATAATATCCGTTGCTGTTCGTGAAATGAGTGAGGGCGAATTGTTGCAAATTGAGAAAACCCGACGATTAGATATAGACGAGTCGATCTACATGGAGATTATCCGTCAAAAAACAGCCACATTGATTGCCTCTTGTTGTGCTCTTGGCGCCGCATCGGTTCACGCCTCACCTGAAACTGTAGAGCAATTGCGTCAGTTTGGCGAAGATATCGGGATTGCTTTTCAAATAAAAGATGATTTATTTGATTATGGCGAGACCAAAATAGGAAAGCCTACAGGAATAGATATTCGAGAGAAAAAAATGACACTTCCGCTTATTTATGCCATCAATAATTCGGACAAAAAACAAAAAAAGTGGCTGATTCAATCTGTTAGACATCACAATAAAGATAAAAAGCGTGTCAAAAGTGTTATAGCTTTTGTTAAAGAACAGGGCGGATTGGACTATGCGACAGCTCAAATGCATGCTTACAAAGACAAGGCATTAGCACAACTTCACACCTTTCCAAAAAACGAATTTCGTGACACACTAGAAGAAATGGTGCGTTATGTTATTGAGCGTAAGAAATAACGTTACTGAATTTCTTATTTTAGAACTCAATTTATGATACATAAATCCACCATAGACGCTGTTTTTGACACTGCTCGATTAGAGGAGGTTATTGGGGATTTTGTTCAGCTCAAAAAATCGGGCGCTAACTTCAAAGGACTTAGTCCGTTTACCGATGAGCGTTCGCCTAGTTTTATGGTGTCTCCTGTAAAGCAAATCTGGAAAGACTTTTCCAGTGGTAAGGGCGGTAACGTGGTTGCGTTCTTGATGGAGCACGAACATTTTTCTTATCCAGAAGCTATCCGTTATTTGGCTAAAAAATACAATATTGAGATTGAGGAAACTGAGCAGAATGATGAGCAAAAAGCTGCTGCTAGTGCGCGTGAAAGCATGTATTTGGTTAGTGCTTATGCGGTAAGTTTTTTTGAAGAGTCCATGTGGGAAACAACTCAAGGAAAGGCCATTGGTTTGAGTTATTTTAAAGAGCGTGGATTCAGCGAGGAAACCATTCGCTTTTTTCAATTGGGATATTCTCCTGATACGTGGAGTGCGCTTACAGATGCAGCGCAAAAAGCGGGCTACCAGCTTGATTTTTTAGAGAAAACGGGCCTTAGTATTGTCAAGGAGGACAAAAAATTTGATCGCTTTAAGGGGCGTGTTATGTTTCCCATTCACAGTATGTCGGGGCGTGTATTGGGCTTTGGTGGGCGCATACTGACCCAAGATAAAAAGGCAGCCAAATACATGAATTCGCCTGAAAGCGAGATCTACAACAAAAGCAAGGTATTGTATGGCCTTTATCAAGCTAAACAAACCATTGCAAAAGAAGATACCTGCTATTTGGTTGAGGGATATACCGATGTTATTCAAATGTATCAACGTGGTGTTAAGAATGTAGTTTCATCTTCAGGCACTGCCCTGACACCAGAACAAATAAGGCTTATTGGTAGGCTCACTAAAAATATCACCGTTTTGTTTGACGGCGATCCCGCGGGGCTTCGTGCATCCCTACGGGGTATTGATTTGATTTTGGAAGCGGGTATGAATGTGCGCGTTTGTATGTTTCCTGAAGGCGAAGATCCAGACAGTTTTGCCCGTGAAAACAGCTTTGAAGAAGTACGGGATTTTTTGATCAATAACGCCAAGGATTTCATTCAGTTTAAGGCTGCATTACTGGTCGACGAAGCTGCTCAGGATCCACTCAAAAAGGCTGAGACCATTCGTGAAATGGTGCAGAGCATTGCGAAAATACCAGATAGAATTAAGCAAGAGGTATACGTAAAATCATGTGCTTCTTTGATGCAGATTAGCGAGGAAGTTTTGTTTGCAACTTTGGCGCAAGTATCTCAAAAAAAGGTAAATAAACCACTAAGACAAGTGTCAAGCCAACCCATGTCGGTAGTTCCTCAAGAAAAAAAGGTAGCGGCTGTAAGCACTCGTTTTGAACTCGAGAAGGACATCATCAAAATTTTATTGCTTCACGGACATGAAGAAGTCGAATTTGAAGAGCCGATTTTAAAAACCGATGAAAAATCAGGTGAGCTTTCACTAGTCACTTCAAAAATCACAGCGCGTGTTTTTGAAAAGATATATTTGGATTTACAACAAGACGAAATTGCATTTTCGACAGCTGTTTTTAAGGGATTATATCCAAAGGTATTGGCTGCTTTGAACGAAAAAGCGGCTATTCAAATGGATGCTTTTGTTGCTAATTTGGAACCGAATTTGGCATTGGAGGTTTCAGACTTATTGCTTGAGGACGAGTTACATACGCTTCACGACTGGGAACGAAAGAACATCTACATTAAAAACAAAAAGGCCAACTTAGCCAGATGGGTTCACGAGGTTATTTTGCGATTTAGATGTCAGCTTATAGATGAAAAGGTAGCAGCATTACAATCCGATACTGCTGAGGATATAGATAGTCATCACAGAGAACTTTTGGAAGAAATTGTTCAGTATCACAAACTCAAAACGGTTTTGAGCGGTCGTTTAAACCGAGTGGTTTAATACATATCTAAGTCTATGTGCTGAAGCTTATTTAACATCTCAACAAGATTTTTAACTTTAATTTTTTTCATGAGCCTCGAGCGATAAGTGCTTACCGTTTTGTCGCTAATACTCAGTGTTATGGCAATATCTTTATTGCGCTTTCCATTAACTAAAAGGCGAAGTACTTGAATTTCCCTTTCCGATAACCGGTTAATCAACACTCTTGGATTGGTTGCCGTTTCATTAAATGCCATGTGTTCTGCCAATTCGCTGGTAATATAAATACCGCCAGCACTTATTTTTAAAATGGCATCCTTGATTATGTTCATAGGGCTGTCTTTACACAAAAATCCAGATGCGCCATATTTAAGGGCACTGATTGCGTAAATTTCTTCGCTCAGTGAGGTAAATATTAAAAATTTCACGCTGGTGTACGTGTCCTTAAGTTTTCTCAGTGCGCGTATTTCTTCAAAACCAGGAAGTTCAATTTCGAGAACGACTATATCCGCTTTTTTTGAATGTAGATGTTCAGTCAAATCGCGGTAATGAAGTCCTTTTCCTACAATACTGATATCTTTCGAATTGTGAAAAAAAGCCTTTAGACCTTCTTGAACGACTGGGTGTGCATCAGCAATAAATACGCGAATCATGGATTATTAGTTGACTATAAAAGTAGCAAAAAATCCTCTCTAATAGAGACGCATATAATTTTTAGAAAAAAATTTTATTGGAACATTAGAGTAGATGTACCGGAATGTTGCAAATGGGTATGGGTTCCATTTTGTGCTTGTTCGCGTTATGATGAGATAAAAACACCTTAAAAACACGTGCGTTTTCTCCTACAAAATCTGTTGGAGTTTTTCCGTTTTGTTGCTCCTTCATTGCCCATTCCAATTGTTCATACGTGGCACCTAATTGTTCCTCATCATTTCTGTCGTCGTCCCAGAGTCCATCTGTTGGAGGTGCAGTCAAGATAGCTTCATCAATACCTAATTCTTTAGCTAAAGCGCGTACTTGTGTTTTTGAGAGGTCCGCAATTGGGCTTAAATCCACCCCGCCGTCTCCATATTTGGTATAAAAGCCTACACCAAAATCTTCAACTTTATTTCCTGTTCCTGCAACTAAGTAACGCTGGCAAGCAGCGAAATAATAAAGTGTTACCATGCGTAGTCTTGAGCGTGTATTGGCAAGTGATAATAAATCTTCATTTTTTTGCTCATCAGCTCCTACAGCTTTGGACAGCGCATCAAAAACAGGGCCTAACTTGACTTGCTTATCCGAAATATTCGCATACTTCTTGTGCAACCACTTAATGTGATCTTGCGCACGATCAACCTGTTTTTGTTGTTGTTTTATGGGCATCTCCAAGCATAAGACAGGAAGTCCTGTTTGAGCGCACAAAGTCGATGTTAGCGCAGAATCTATTCCGCCAGAAATACCCACTACAAAACCCTTCATCTTGTTGTCTTGTGCGTAGTTTTTAAGCCAATCTACAATGTGATTAATTACTTCTTTGTTCTTCATAGCATTTGTATCTTTATACCCATTATGGGTTTAAACATCATCTGTAAAATTAAATCATTTTTTCTGCACTTAAAAGGGCTATGGGTTGTTGTTTTTTATTTTTTAATTTCTTGTAATGCCACAACCCATCCAAGGGCTACAGATCTAGAAGAAGTTCCTTTGGATTATGTCTCTTTTGAGTCTCTTTTTTTTGGTGATCTTGACACTCCTTTAGAAGATATTAAGGCTCAATTCCCTTTCTTTTTTCCTAATAAAACGCCTGACTCTTTGTGGATTGAAAAACGAAGCGATTCCCTTCAGCAGCAGTTGTTTGACGCAACCAAATCTATCTCAAAGAGCCATTTGAAGTCTCGTGTTACACGAGTGCTTCAATATGCGCACTATTATTTTCCAGACGAAAAGCTACCCCAAAAAGCCATTTCTTTGCTTACAGATGTTGACTATTCACTTCGAGCAGTTGATGCAGACAGTATGTTATTGTTGTCTATAGACACGTATTTGGGTGTAGAACACCCAATGTATGATGGTATTCCTGTTTACATCAGAAACAAACTTACACTACACCATTTGGAGTCTGAAATCATCGATGCGCTTGCGCCAAGATTTGTTCCTGCACCAAGTGGTAGAACTTTTTTGGATCTAATAGTACAGCACGGTAAGCGCCTGTTACTTCATGATTATTTGGCTCCTGAGCTAGAAAACTATCAGCATATCCAATACACAGCAACGCAATGGGAGTGGGCGAACACACACGAGGCAGAAGTTTGGCGCTATTTTATCGATAACGAACTTTTATTTTCCACGGATGAAAGCTTGCGCTTTCGTTTTTTACTATCTAGTCCATATAGTAAATTTTATTCTTATTTGGATGTGGATTCACCTGGCAGGATAGGGCAATGGGTAGGCTATCAAATGCTAAAAAAATATCAAAAGCGAACAGGAGAAAGCTTAAAAGAAATACTTGCTGCCTCGCCCCAAGAAATTTTAAAAAAATCAAGATACAATCCTTAAGATGAAACGAAAAACACAAATTACCTTGACCGTCACTTTAGATGAAAATAACACCCCCGAAGCCATGGAATGGTCCGCACCAGATGGAGGTGTCAAAGAACAGTCTATGGAAGCCTTTTTCTTAAGTACTTGGGATAAGGATACACAGGAAAGTGCACGTATTGACCTGTGGTCAAAAGAAATGCCGGTAGATCAAATGCAGGTTTTTGTGCATCAAACATTGATTGGCATTCGTGCGTCCTACCTTAAAGCAACCGAAGATGCACAAATGGGAGAAGCCATGCAACAGTTTTGTGATTTTTTCGCCAGTGAGCGAAATCTTAAGGACGTAAAAAAGGGAAATTAAAGTAGCGACCCTACGTATGCCAGCACTGCCTCTTTGCCTTGGCTAGATGTGGCAGATGTGATAAAATGCGGCGGTGTTTCTGCCCAAACACCCTCAAGCATGGTGTTCAAATAGGCGCTTACCGCCAGGTCAATCTTTTTTTCAGACAATTTATCTGCTTTCGTAAATATGATGGAAAAGGGAATCTGTTGAGTCCCCATCCACTCCATAAATTCCATATCTATGGCTTGGGGTTCGTGCCTAATGTCAATCAACACAAAAGCGCTAATGAGTTGTTTGCGTTCCAAAAAATAGGAGGTGATGTAGCTTTGAAATTCCTTTTTGGTTTTTTTTGAAACACGAGCATAACCATATCCAGGTAAATCAACAAGGTGCCAATTTTTATTGATTAAAAAGTGATTGATGAGTTGGGTTTTCCCAGGCTTTCCAGATGTTTTGGCAAGCTGTTTCCGGTCTGTAAGCATGTTGATTAAAGAGGATTTTCCAACATTTGACCTGCCTATGAATGCAAATTCAGGCAATGACGATTTTGGGCAATCGGACACTTTAGCATTACTAACAACAAAAGCCGCGCTTTTAACACGCATGATTACAAATTATTATCGCTTAGCCAGGTTGACAAAATAGAATTAAACGTGTCAGGGTGCTCCATCATGGGCGCGTGTCCACATTTGTCAATCCAATATAAAGTAGAATCGGGAAGAAGTCTGTGGAATTCTTCTCCAACGTTTGGAGGTGTAACCGCATCTTGCTTACCCCAAATAATACCCGTAGGTACTTTGATGTTTGGCAAATCTTTAGCCATGTTGTGGCGAATAGCACTTTTGGCAATCGTTAAGATTTTGATAAGTTTTTTTCTGTCATTAACAGTCTCAAACACGTCATCTACAACCTCTTTGGAAGCAATAATCGGATCGTAAAACACGTCTTGTGTTTTCTTTTTGATGTATTCGTAATCTTCACGCTTTGGATAACTTTCTCCCATGGCATTTTCATACAAGCCCGAGCTTCCCGTAATGACCAGTCCTTTGACCTTTTCAGGAAAAAGATTCGTGTGTAGCAGACCAATGTGCCCACCCAGTGAATTCCCTATCAAGATTACTTTTTCTTCACCCATGTGGGTGATAAAATCACGAAGAAATATTGCAAATTGCTTTACATTAGTCTTTAACAATGGCAAATCATACAATGGCAATTCTGGAATAATCACCTTGTATCCAGCGGTTGAGAAATGCGCCGCAACGCCGTCGAAATTACTCAATCCTCCCATTAAACCATGAAGAATAATAAGCGGGGTTCCTTCACCCTTTTGATAATACGTGTAGGACCCAGATACTTTTAGAGAATTGTGCATGTTGTCAAATCAGTTACAAATATAGGCAAATAAACCCCAAGCAAATGTCATTAATTTGCTTGCTTGTGAAATGCCTCATTTGCTAATTCCTTTACTTTTCATAAAGCATGTTACTTTTAATATACTGATTTTAAGAGTAGTAGCTTCTGCTTATTGTAATGTGGTATAACTTATTAACAAAGTGGTAAAATGTGGTAAAATGTGGGAAATTATATGTAATTTTGACTCATACCTGAGGGTAAAAAACCAAAGACTTTGTCGCATTTAATTGGAACATATCAGTGTAAAGCAGATCCTAAAGGGCGGGTTAAAATCCCTACAGTCCTTTCCAAGCAGTTGGCTGGAGCCCGTCAAGAGGCTTTCGTGGTCAAGCGCGCTGTTTTTCAGCCATGCCTAGAGTTGTATTCGTTAAAAGAATGGAATGCCTTAATGGCTAAGGTGAACAACCTCAACAGGTTTAAGAAAAAGAATAACGATTTTATACGGCGTTTTACGGCGGGAGTTAAGATTGTAGCGCTCGATGCCACGGATAGGCTGCTTATTCCACGTGATTTAGCACAATTTGCAGGAATAGAGAAAACAGTCGTGCTCTCGGCCGCAGTTAATATCATAGAGATATGGGACAAAGATCACTATGAAAAAGCAATTGACGAAGCAGCTGTTGATTTTGCTGCCTTGGCAGAGGAAGTAATGGGAGACGATGGAGACGATGTATCATAGCCCGGTTTTGCTTGCTGCGTCTGTCTCAGGATTAAATATTCATCCTGCTTCGGTTTATGTAGACGCAACTTTCGGCGGTGGTGGTCACTCCCAGGAAATCTTAAACATCATGGATGACGAAAGTAAATTGTTTGCTTTTGATCAAGATGAAGATGCACAGCGCAACGCCATAGACGACAGTCGCTTTACTCTCATTCCACAAAACTTTGGCTATTTAAAGCGCTTTATGAAATTTCATAAAATTGATAAAGTAGATGGAATTCTTGCTGACCTGGGTGTTTCTTCACATCAGTTTGATACACCAGACCGTGGTTTTTCCATTCGATTTGATGGGCCACTAGATATGCGTATGAACCAACATCAAGCGCTTACGGCAAAACAAATTGTTAATACGTATAGCGAAGCAGCACTGGCAGATTTGCTTTTTGCATATGGAGAGCTGCGAAATGCAAAAAAAATTGCTCAACTCATAGTGCAGAAAAGACCAGATGAAATTGCAACAACCATGCAGCTTAACGAAGTATTGCATCACGTGCTACCCAAAGGGAATGAGCACAAGGTTTTAGCCAAGATTTACCAGGCCCTACGGATGGAAGTCAACAAGGAAATAGAAGTATTACAATCTTTTTTAACTCAGTCCAAAGATGTATTAAGGTCGGGTGGGAGATTGAGTGTGATCAGCTACCATTCTCTTGAAGACAGAATGGTTAAAAGGTATATTCAAAACGGAAATTTTGACAGTGAACCAGAAAAGGATGACTTTGGAAATCCCACATTGTATTTTAAAAAATGTGGTGGTTTGGTGGTTCCCGATCAAGAGGAGATTAAACAAAACAACAGGGCACGAAGTGCAAAATTGCGGATAGCGCAACGCTTATGAAAACAGGAATTTTAAATCTGCTTAAAGGAACATTTTTGGTGCAAGAGGGCGCATCAAAAAACTGGCGATTTATCCTCTTTGTTTTTTTTCTAGCAGGACTGATGATTACTGCTTCCCATCAAGTAGATCAAAAAGTGGTGCAAATTGCGCAAACAAACAAAGAATTACAAGCTGTTCGTAGCGAGTTTGTTTCGGTTCGTGAAAAAGTAATGCACAAAAGGATGGAAACTCAGTTGGCACACGCTCTAAAAAATCAAGGCGTTTTCCCGCCGGATAAAGCACCAATAAAAATCATAATTCAATCGAATGAGTAAGCAAAAGAACATGATGTCTCGCAGCTACTTGGTTGTTTTTGTGCTTTTTACACTCGGTGTGAGCGTGGGTTATCGATTGGTATCATTACAGCTAAATCAAGGGGATAAGTACCGTGAAATGGCAGAAAAGCGCAGCATCAAAAACTTTGAAATTGTTCCCGTGAGGGGAAATATTTATGCTGACGATGGTAGCTTATTGGCGACATCTGTTTCAAAATATTCCATCCACTTTGATGCGGTTACTGTAAGCCAGCGTGTATTTGATAATAACGTAGACGCTTTAAGCGATTCACTTGCGGCTTTGTTTGAAAAGCCACAGCAATATTACCGCAACTTGTTGGTGAAAGCGCGTAAAAATAAAAACAGATACCAGCTTATTGGACGTCGTTTGCCGTTTGATGATTATCAGCGCATCAAGTCATTTCCTATGTTTCGCTTGGGTGGTATTCGAGGTGGTTTGATCGTTGAGCGCAAATTTGTGCGCGATCTTCCTCTTGGTAAAATCGCTGAACGCACCTTAGGCTATGAACAAAAGAAGCCAGATGGTACGTATATCAAAGTGGGGCTTGAGGGGGCTTATGGTGTCACCTTGCGCGGTCAGCCTGGGCGTCAATTGCGACAACGCATTGCCAAACAACAGTGGAAACCACTTACAAACGAATATCAACAAGAACCCATTGACGGTTTAGATGTTTGGTCTACAATAGACACCAACTTACAAGATGTTGCTCACCACGCCTTGCTTGCCTCTTTAGAAAAGTATGAAGCAGAGCATGGAACTGTTGTGGTAATGGAAACCAAAACGGGCGCTGTAAAAGCAATTGCTAACCTAGGCAGAACGGACGGGAATAAGTATTATGAAAAATTGAATTACGCAGTTGGAGAGGCTCACGAGCCAGGTTCTACCTTTAAGTTGTTTTCCATGATGGCTGCCTTTGAAGATAAGGTTATAGACACCACGACCATGGTAGACACCCAAAAAGGAAAGCTTACATTTTATGGAAAATATCACGTAAGAGATTCCAAGCGTGGTGGCTATGGTGTCATTCCAGCCAGTAGGGTTTTTGAAAGCTCGTCCAATACTGGAGTTGTAAAACTGATTTACGAAAACTATAAAGAGAACCCCTCACAGTTCACAGACAGGCTGATGGCCATAGGACTGAACAAACCTTTGGGTGTGGCTATCTCAGGCGAGGGCACACCCAAAATACCGCATCCCAAAGATGCCGATTGGGATGGTTTAGACCTGCCGTGGATGGCTTTTGGTTATGGCGTAATGCTTACACCACTTCAAACTTTGAGCTACTACAATGCCGTTGCAAACAATGGTGAATTGGTGATGCCCCGCTTTGTTTCGGCAGTAAAAACACTTGATGGTAAAAATGTCAAATCTTTTCCAAAGCAGGTAATCAATCCGGCCATTTGCTCGCAAGAAACACTTGGTAAGCTGCAACATCTTATGGAAGGCGTGGTGAAAAATAAATGGGGAACCGCTCATAATATTTATGATGAAAAGTTAGCCATTGCTGGTAAAACAGGAACCTGTCAAATTGATTATACAACTGATGATGTCAAGTACGTTGCTAGTTTTGTGGGTTATTTTCCTGCACACAATCCTACGTACTCTTGTATAGTTGTGGTGCATAAGCCCAACAAAAAGATTGGTTATTACGGGAACGTAGTTGCTGCACCAGTGGTTAAGCAAATCGCCGAGGCCGTTATTCATGATATACCAGAACACACCACGCTAGACTTAAATAAAGTTGCTGCCCTAATAGCGCCAAAACCAGACATTACCAATGCACACGATCTTGAAAAAATGCCTGACCTGCGTGGATGGCCAGCCATGGATGCAGTGACAGTCCTTGAAAGTTTGGGTATCGAGGTAATGCTTCAAGGGAAGGGTAAGGTAAAGCGGCAATCGCACCGACCAGGCGCAACTCTTGGTAAAACGAAAAAAGTAACACTAACCCTATCATGAAACAGCTAAAAGACATATTGTTTGGTGTTCCCTTGCAAAGCGTTTCGGGAAGCACTGCTGTTCAAATTAGTGGGGTTACTTTTGATTCAAGATCCGTTACTAAACAATCTCTTTTTGTAGCCATCAAAGGCTCGCACCACGATGGACATACGCACATAAGCGATGCAGTTCATAATGGGGCAGTGGCCGTTTTGTGCGAAAAGTTACCAGATGTTTTGATTGATAAGGTTGTTTATATTTCATGTGAGAACACACGTAAAGCTTTAGCGATAGTAGCTTCGCAATGGTATGACACACCAAGCAAGGCTTTAAAACTCATAGGTATCACAGGAACCAATGGAAAGACTTCCGTGGCAACCATGGCATACCAGCTTTTTGATAAGATGGGATTTGCAACCGGCTTAATATCAACAGTTGAGGTTAGAAGTATAAAAAAAACTGTACTGAGTACACACACCACACCTGACCCACTGACTCTAAATAAGCATTTAAGTGAAATGGTAAATGCTGGCGTTACGCATTGTTTTATGGAAGTGTCTTCACATGGTATAGACCAAGATCGAGTAGCCAACCTTCACTTTTCTGGGGGTGTATTCACCAATCTTTCACATGATCATTTGGATTATCACAACGATTTTAAATCGTATCGAGATACCAAGAAAATTTTCTTTGACGGACTTGCTCCTACGGCTTTTGCGCTTTCCAATGCCGATGATAAAAATGGGCGTTATATGCTGCAAAACACAAAAGCTTCTAAATATTTATTTGGCTTAAAGTCAGTTGCTGATTTTCACGTTAAAATATTGGAAAAAGATTTTTCGGGCATGCTGCTTAAGCTTCAGCACAATGAAGTATGGACCCCTTTGGTTGGTACATTCAATGCATCCAATTTTGTTAGTGTCTATGCAATTGCTCAATTGCTTGATATTGAGCAAAGTGATTTTCTACCTGTCTTAAGTACATTAAAAGGAGCCGCAGGAAGATTTCAAATTGTGCATACCAATAGCACTATTACTGCTATTGTTGATTATGCCCACACCCCCGATGCATTAACCCAAGTACTAGACACCATAACTACATTGCGCACACGTAATGAAAAGTTAATCACGGTTGTGGGTTGTGGGGGCAATAGAGACAAAGCCAAAAGACCACTTATGGCTAAGGCGGCTGTTGCCAAAAGCGACTTGACCATTTTCACTTCCGACAATCCCCGAAACGAAGATCCAAATGATATTATCAACGATATGCTCGTTGGTGTTCCGGTGGAGTCAAATCAAAAACATCTGACCGTCTTAAACCGCGCCCAAGCCATTAAAACCGCTTGTACCATGGCACAAGATCAAGACATCATTTTAGTTGCTGGAAAGGGACACGAAACCTATCAAGATCAAAACGGAGAACGCCTTCCTTTTGACGATACGCAAGAGCTAACACGAAACCTTCAATCCAAAAGATAATGTTGTACTATTTGTTTGATTATTTAGAGCGTACCTATCAGTTTCCAGGAGCATCATTATTTGGCTATCTATCCTTTAGATCAGCAATAGCCATAATATTTTCATTGTTGGTAACCGCCGTGATGGGTAAACGTATCATTGCAATGTTGCAACACTATCAAATGGGGGAAAGCATTCGTGACTTAGGGTTAGCAGGCCAAAAAGAAAAGGCAGGAACCCCTACCATGGGTGGCTTGATGATCATTTTTGGCACACTGATCCCCGTTTTACTGCTTACTAAACTTGATAACATCTACATTATACTACTAATAGTTACCACATTATGGATGGGAATTATTGGTTTGGCTGATGATTACCTGAAAATAAAACGAAAAGACAAAGAAGGTTTAAAAGGACGCTTTAAGATTGTTGGGCAAGTTACACTTGGTCTGATTGTAGGGGCTACTTTATACTTCCACCCTGATGTAACCATTAAACAACAAACCCTTGATGGCGAAAGCTTTTTGCAAGAAGAAAAATCTACAAAAACAACCATTCCACTGCTAAAAAATAACGAGTTTGATTACAGTGATCTTATCTCTTGGGCAGGAGATGGCGCAAAAGACTACGCTTGGCTGATTTTTATTCCAGCAGTAATCTTCATTGTTACGGCAGTGTCCAACGGGGCAAACCTTACGGATGGTATTGATGGTCTTGCTGCTGGTACGGCTTCTATTGCGGTGCTCACGCTTGGTCTTTTTGCTTGGGTTTCGGGGAATATTATTTTTGCTGACTACCTCAACGTCATGTACATTCCAGAAGTAAGTGAGGTTGTGGTATTTGTGGCAGCCTTTGTGGGTGCTCTTGTAGGTTTTTTGTGGTATAACACATTTCCTGCTCAAGTATTTATGGGTGATACTGGTAGCCTAACCATAGGTGGCGTTATCGCCGTATTGGCGCTTATTGTTCGCAAAGAGTTGCTTATTCCTGTTTTGTGTGGGGTCTTTTTGATTGAAAATCTTTCTGTGATACTTCAAGTATCTTATTTTAAATACACTAAAAAAAGACAAGGTGCAGGCAAGCGCATTTTTAAGATGGCTCCGCTGCATCACCACTATCAAAAACTTGGGTATCACGAAAGTAAAATCGTGAGTCGCTTCTGGATTATTGCCATTATGTTGGCCATTATTAGCCTTGTAACCCTCAAAATCAGATAATGAAGAAGCTAGTCGTACTTGGTGGTGGAGAGAGTGGAATTGGGGCAGCAGCCTTGGCAAAACACAACAATTGGGATGTTTTTGTTTCTGATGCTGGTATGCTTACTGCTGCGGCTAAGAAATCATTTGAAACCATTGGCGTTCGCTTTGAAGAGGGTGGTCATAATATGCAAGAAATTCTCAAGGCAGAACTTGTTATTAAAAGTCCAGGTATTCCCAATACTGTTGCTGTAATTAAGGACATTGAAGCTGCTGAAATCCCTATGGTTTCTGAAATTGAATTTGCCAGCAGTTACACTGACGCTACTCTAATTGGTATTACGGGGAGCAATGGCAAAACAACTACAGCGATGCTCACACATCACTTGCTTTCCGATAGCGGAATTGATGCAGGCTTGGCCGGGAATATTGGCAACAGTTTTGCTCAAGCACTTTTGCAAGACAAGCACGATGTTTATGTTTTGGAAATAAGCAGTTTTCAGCTTGAGCACATCAAAAAATTTCACCCTCATATTGCGGTCATAACAAATTTAAGCCCAGACCACTTGGATCGTTATGAAAACTCTTTTAAAGACTACTGCGCTACCAAGTTCAATATAACAAAAAACCAGACAGAAGAAGATCATTTTCTCTATGAGGCTGATGATGAAAATATTGCTGCGGGTGTCACACAATTTAATGTCAAAGCTCAGCAGTACCCTTATAATAACGCTAACAAGAACGCTATGTTTACCATTAACAATCCCTCTTTGCTTGGCCGGCATAATGCCAAAAATGCCATGGCAGCAGCTACCATTGCACAATTATTTCAATTGAGCGATCAAGATATTCAGGCTAGTCTACAAACCTTTCAAGGCGCAGCCCACCGTTTGGAGCATGTGGTGAACATCCTCAATGTAGCCTATATCAATGACTCCAAAGCAACCAATGTCAATGCTACTTTTTATGCACTTGAAAGCATGTCCAAACCTACCATCTGGATAGTTGGAGGTGTTGACAAGGGCAATGACTATTCGAGCTTGTTGCCACTGGTTCATGAAAAAGTAAAAGCCATCATTTGTTTGGGTGTGGACAATCAGAAAATAATAGACATTTTCTCTCCTGTGGTTAAGGTCATGGTAGAGGCCAAAAACATGAATGATGCTGTCAAGGCTTCCTACGATTTGTCTTCTCAAGGAGATGCAGTCTTATTGTCGCCTGCTTGTGCAAGCTTTGACTTGTTTGAAAATTATGAAGATAGAGGGAATCAATTTAAAGGAGCAGTAAGAAAATTATAATTGTGAAAATTAGTCAGTACTTATTGGGAGATAAATCTATATGGGGAATAGTAGTTTTGCTATCTATTTTTTCCTTTCTTCCTGTATATAGCGCAAGTTCAAACTTGGTCTATGTAGTGGGTTCTGGTTCTGTATTTGGATATTTATTAAAACACGTTGCTATTGTTTGTGTGGGCTGGGTAATCATGTATGCCGTTCACCTCATTCCATTTAAATATTTTTCTGGTTTGGCCAAGCTGGGCATTCCCGTAGTTGTTGTTCTCTTGCTACTCACTGCCTTTCAAGGCACTACCATAGACGGTGCCAATGCCAGCCGTTGGCTTAACATTCCAGTTATAGGCATGTCATTCCAGACCTCCACCTTAGCCATGGTGGTCTTGTTGGCTTATGCAGCAGATTATTTTGCAAATAAAAAAGAAGAAAAAATTGGATTTACTGAAAGCTTTTTACCTTTTTGGGTTCCAGTTTTGCTGGTTGTTGGGTTGATTTTACCTGCAAACCTCTCAACTGCCTTACTGATATTGTTTATGGTAACGGTTGTGGCATTTTTAGGAGGCTATCCTTTAAAATATTTAGCAGCATTGCTTGGAGCTGCGATTCTTTTCTTAACACTTTTTATTCTTCTTGCAAAGGCCTACCCAAATGCTTTTCCAAACCGCGTAGATACGTGGATGAGCCGTGTTGAGAGTTTTACGGGGCAAGGGGATGTCAATACCGACTATCAAATTGAACGGGCCAAAGCAGCGGTAGCTGTTGGTGGTTATGTTGGTATTGGTGCAGGAAAGAGTATGATGAAGAATGTGCTACCACAGAGTACCTCCGATTTTATCTATGCCATCATTGCTGAAGAATACGGGCTGCTAGGCGCCATATCCTTGTTGTTTTTATTTATGCTGTTACTGTTCCGGATTTTGATCAATGCAAATAAATCTGAAAGTTTCTTTGGCAAGCTCCTTATCTTGGCCATGGGATTGCCCATAGTTACGCAGGCCTTTATCAATATGGGCGTGGCCGTAGCATTACTTCCCGTTACGGGCCAGCCTTTGCCTCTCATTAGTAGTGGGGGTACTTCATTGTGGATGACTTTTTTGGCGCTTGGTATTGTTTTAAGCGTAAGTGCAAACCAACCCACTACTACAAACACGAATGTGTCTAACCCTTTAGCAGAATTAAGCCATGAAGCCTAGATTGATTATTTCAGGAGGTGGAACAGGAGGGCATATTTTCCCAGCCCTGGCTATTGCAGATGCCTTCAAAGCGCAATACCCACAAGCAGCTATATTGTTTGTTGGTGCAAGTAAACGCATGGAAATGCAGCGTGTCCCTAAGGCAGGTTATAAAATAAAAGGGTTGTGGATATCTGGATTTGACAGACAAAATATGCTGCGAAATATCTTATTTCCAGTCAAACTCGTGTGGAGTCTACTACAGTCTTTGGTGATTGTTTTGCGTTTCCGCCCATCTGTAGTTGTTGGTACAGGAGGCTTTGCCAGTGGACCTTTGCTTTTTGTGGCGTCCTTGTTTAAAACACCTTCGCTAATTCAAGAGCAAAATGCATTTCCAGGCATTACAAACAAACAGCTTGCCTCACGTGTCGATGTCATTTGTTTGGGTAGTGAAGCTGCTAGTAAGTTTTTCCCAAAAAGTAAAATTGTGGTAACGGGAAATCCCGTTAGAGCTGCTTTAAAGCAAAGTATGAGTAAGGCTGCTGCTGCTGAAATTTTGGGTGTTGCAGCTGACCAACAAACCCTCTTGGTATTGGGTGGAAGTTTGGGCGCTAGAAAAATAAACCAACTTATCCATCAACATTTGGATGATGTTGAACACCGCAACATTCAGCTTATATGGCAATGTGGACATTTATATGCTGAAGAGTATCAACGCTATGCATCAGCTAACATTCATGTGATGCCATTTATTGATAATATGCCTGCCGCTTATGCCTTGGCAGATATAGTGGTATCTAGGGCAGGGGCATTGGCCATTTCGGAACTCTGCTTGATGGGCAAACCAACTCTCTTTATTCCTTCACCAAATGTTGCTGAAAATCATCAAGAAAAAAACGCACAAGCCTTAGCCGATAAGGAGGCGGCCTTGTTGGTCGCGGAGCGTGATGCAGATACACAGTTTTGGAAAGGACTTACATCTTTGATTACGGATGCGTCTTTATGTGCCAAACTTGGCAAAAACATCAAAGGCTTTGCACATCCAGCTGCAACCAAAGAAATTATGAGCAGGCTAACCAAACTTCTTACCCATGAATAAAGCAGCAATATTTTTTGTGGGTATTGGCGGCATAGGAATGTCGGGAGTGGCGCAATACTTCTTATCCCAAGGACATGCCGTGGCGGGCTATGATCGTGTGCTTACACCACTTACGCAAAGGCTAGTGTCTCTAGGCGCGCATATTAGCGATGTGGATGCGCCAACTGCTATTCCAGCATTGTTTAGAGACCCCAAAAACACAAAGGTTGTTTACACTCCAGCCATACCTGTTAATTCGCCATTGCTCACATATTTTAGGAACAAAGGTTTTGTGCTAGAAAAACGAGCAGCAGTGATTGGTGAGATTAGCCATACCATGCCTTGCTTGGCAGTGGCAGGCACACATGGAAAAACAACAACTTCTGCAGTGCTTACGCATTTGCTACGCTCATGTGGTAAAAAGATTACCGCATTTTTAGGAGGTATAGCAGCCAATATTGACAGCAATTTCTTGCTTGAAGGCGATGATTTTATGGTGGTGGAAGCCGATGAATTTGACAGATCTTTTATGCATCTAAAACCCACGGCCATAGCCCTGACTTCAATGGATGCGGATCATTTGGATATTTATGGTACTGCAAGCGAACTTTCCAAAACCTTTGATGATTTTGCACAGAAAGTAACTGCTGAAAAGCGCTTTATTGCCAATGGCTTAGCCGTTGAAGGAAATACTTTCGGTATAGAAACGGGAACACACAAGGTCCATAATTTACGCATAACGGAGGGCAGCTATGTGTTTGATTTTGTTACACCAACGGTTCGTATTTCTAATATTGCCTTGCCCTACCCAGGAGAGCACAATGTGATGAATGCAGCTGCTGCATTGGCATTGGCATTGGAGGCAGGCTGTGAACCCACCCAACTCAAAGTGGGACTATCAACGTTTAAGGGAGTTGATCGCAGGTTTAGTATTAGGTTAACTGCACCTAAAGTAGTGATTGATGATTACGCTCACCACCCTACAGAAATAAATGCCGTAGCCGATGCGCTCGAAGCCTTTTATCCCGATCAAATCAAGCTAGGTGTATTCCAACCGCATTTGTTTTCGCGCACACGTGACTTTGCAGCAGGGTTTAAACAAGCCCTTGCACGCTTTGACCAGGTGTTGCTTTTGGACATTTATCCAGCTCGCGAGTTACCCATGGAGGGTATAACAAGTGCATTATTGATAGATGCTAATCATGGTGCAACGCAGTTAGTAGACAAGGGAATGCTGCCGGAAATGGTTGCGAAATCTTCGGCTACAGTTGTAGCCATCATGGGTGCTGGAGACATTGCCTTTGAAGTACCATCAGTCATGCAAATACTTAAAAGCCAACAGGATGCATAAGATGATAATTTCCATATTGTTGTTTGTGTTTACGGTTATTCTTGGCGTGGTTATGCACCAGCGCAATCAAAAACGAGCGGTGACCTTGCAGTATGTTTCGTGGGAAGATGACCGTCCAATTTGGATGCCAAAAGACTCCGTTAATAAATTGTTGACACTTGCTTTAAGCGATAGTGTATCTGCTTTTAAAAGTGGTCTAAATTTGAGAAACATTGAACAAACACTTAACCAAAACGCTTGGGTTGAAGATGCCCAGAGTTACGTTTCCGTTGATGGAGGTGTAGGCGTTCACGTTACAACCAAAATACCAATAGTGCGCATACAGAGTGATAGTAGTTATTATGTAGATAATCGCGGAGAACCATTTCCGTTGTCTACTTTTAAATCGGTTCAAGTACCGTTTGTTTATGGTAATCCAACTGTGGAACAACGCCATGCGCTAGTTGATGTAGTTCGACAAATATCAAAAGACAGCTTTATGTCTGACCACATTGTTGCTTATGAGTGGATATCCGAGGGCTTAATTGTTGAGCCTCGCCATCAAGAGTATTCCATTGTTTTAGGCACTCCCGATCAACTACATAACAAAATTAAAAATTACAAAGCTTTCTATGCAAAAATGCAGGACAGCACAGTATTAAAATCGTATAAAAAAGTAAATCTTTCGTTTCACGGACAAGTAGTTTGTTCAAAATAATTTGATATGGAACAAGAACAATTAGCAGTTGGATTAGATATTGGAACCACGAAAATAGTGGCCATGTTAGGCACCAAAAACGAGTACGGAAAACTCGAGATAGTTGGGGTCGGAAAATCTAAAAGTCAAGGCGTACACCGAGGTGTCGTAAATAACATAACCCAGACTATTCAATCCATACAGGCGGCTGCGCAAGAAGCAGAAGCCATTTCTGGCAAGAAAATCACTAGTGTGGTAGTGGGAATTGCAGGGCAACATATTCGCAGTTTGCACCACAGCGATTACATCACCCGTACGAATGCGGATGAGGTAATAGATGAGGCAGATATTGAACGTCTAAAGAATCAGGTTTTTAAACTTGTCATGCTTCCTGGCGAGGAGATTATTCACGTACTTCCGCAAGAGTACAAGGTGGATGGCCAGGCCGAAATCAAGGAGCCCATCGGCATGTACGGGGGTAGGTTAGAGGCCAACTTCCACGTTGTGGTAGGTCAAGTATCTTCTATTCGCAATATTGCGCGTTGTGTAAAGTCTGCAGGACTCGACTTTGGTGGCATTACACTAGAGCCACTAGCTTCGGCAGATGCGGTATTAAGCCAAGAAGAGAAAGAGGCTGGCGTTGCCCTGATTGACATTGGTGGCGGTACTACGGATTTGGCCATATTTAAAGATGGAATTATTCGGCACACCGCTGTTATTCCGTTTGGTGGTAATGTCATAACAGAAGACATAAAAGAGGGCTGCTCTATCATTGAAAAACAGGCGGAGTTGCTTAAGATTAAATTTGGCTCTGCATGGCCGGGTGAAAACAAAGACAATGAAATTGTTTCTATCCCTGGGTTACGAGGTAGAGATCCCAAAGAAATCACACTCAAAAAT
>JAQWKF010000087.1 GCA_029247985.1 Flavobacteriaceae bacterium | reverse complement strand
ATTGGCACATTTGTCTATGATGGAATCGATCATGTTCTAAATACCCCACAAGCTGCACTACACATTTATGGAAAGAAAACAACCAAACCGCAACGAAAAATGGGACATATTACCCTTACAGGTGCAGATTTAAATGGTATTTTTAAAAAAATTAAAGACCTAAAAGCAAAACTTAAACTTAAAGCAAATTAACATGAAAGTAGCCGTTATCATGGGAAGCAAAAGCGACCTACCCGTAATGCAAGATGCCATTGACACCTTGGCCCTTTTTGAAATCGAAACGCATGTTGATATTGTATCTGCACACAGAACTGCCGATAAAATGATGTCATTTGGAAAATCAGCACACGAAAACGGTATTGACGTTATCATTGCTGGAGCTGGTGGAGCAGCCCACCTTCCTGGTATGGTGGCTTCAATTAGTCCATTGCCCGTAATTGGCGTACCTGTTAAATCTTCCAATTCAATTGACGGTTGGGACTCCGTTTTATCTATTCTACAAATGCCTGGGGGCGTACCCGTTGCGACCGTTGCACTAAACGGTGCAAAAAATGCAGCCTTGTTGGCCTGTCAGATTTTGGGCGTGAAAAATCCAGCGTTGCGTGAGGCAATGATTGCCTACAAAGTATCCTTAGGTGATAAAGTACATCAAAGCGCTAAAGACCTTAACAATAAGTAAGCACAAAATAGCTCAAACCCAACCACAACACAGGAATTGCTTCAACATACAATGAAGTAAGGTGTTTTGGTTGATTTCTTTTTACTTTAAAAATAAGCATCCCAAGTAGGGCCAGCATCCCCATTTCAACCCAAGCAAGAATGTTTGTAGTTGCAGTCATGAAGGCCAAAGCGATAGCTAATAAAATCAAAGCATACGACAGCAACTTTACTCCCCTAACACCCAAAACTTGTGGGAGTGTTTTCAACCTTGGAGCATCTCTGTTAAGATCATGGATTTCGAGCGGTACAATAAGTACCAATATCCAAAGTATGGCTTTTGAAGCAATCAAAATAAAATCAAACGAAACAACATTATACAGCTCAAAAGTAGCAAGGGTTGACCAGCACAAGGCTACAATAAATATCTTAAGTGTAGGAATATAACGCAAGCCCATTTGCGCCCCAAACGGAAGTGTGTATAAGGTTGTTATAACTGCCACAAAACCAAAGACAACCCAAACAGTAGTGGCTTGTGTGACGAGTCCATAAAAGCCAATTGCTATCGCGCTAAAGAGCATGATGGCTTGTGGTAAATTGATCCTTTGTTCTTTTACCAGGGCTGGCACAATAAAATGAAAATATTGATAGGCAACCCAACCAAAACCAAATATGGCACATTGCAAAGAAACAGATAAATCAACCCCTTGCTGCATGGCAAAAACATTACAAAAAGCCAATAGCGACAAGGCAACGTGTAAGCTGGATTCAATATATGAACGAATACCGATGTGTTTCATAAAGAACTACAAAGCTACCAAATGTGTTAATAAGGTAGCCATTTATGGTTAACAACTTTAGGCCGAAATGGATGGGTTTGGTTTTTTTGATTTTGAGCAAAAAATTACCTTTGGGTAGGTATAATATTGAAGTTCATGGATACACAAAATTTTGCGCTTCGCCACTTAGGTCCAAACGAAAAGGAGTTGGATAAGATGCTTTCGGTTATAGATGCCTCGTCGCTTGAAGAACTGGTTGCACAGACCGTTCCAGAGGCGATTAGACTACATGCGCCCATGTCGCTTCCTGAAGCGATAAGCGAACATAGCTTTTCAAAACACATTACGTCCCTAGGAAAACACAACAGGGTATTTACTTCTTTTATTGGCCTAGGATATCACGAAGCCATTTTGCCTGGTGTAATCCAAAGAAATATATTGGAAAACCCTGGCTGGTACACAGCATACACACCTTACCAGGCTGAAATTGCTCAAGGTCGTATGGAGGCGTTGCTCAACTTCCAAACCATGATTGTGGAGCTCACAGGAATGGAGCTTGCTAATGCTTCCCTTTTAGATGAATCTACAGCTGCAGCTGAAGCCATGAGCCTTCTCTTCGGTCAACGCACAAGGACACAGAAAAAGGAAAACGCAAAGTTATTTTTTGTAGATGAAAATACATTGCCGCAAACCAAATCTGTTTTAGAAACAAGAGCCGTTCCCGTTGGAATTACGCTTGTTTATGGCAGTTGTGATACTTTTGTACCTACTGAAGCATACTTTGGTGCTTTAGTGCAATACCCAGGTGCTAATGGTGCTATTCCAAACCTAAAAACTTTTATTGATCATGCTTCTAAAGCAGAAGTAAAAACGGCAGTTGCTGCTGACCTTATGAGTTTGGTGCTTTTAGAAGCGCCAGGAACTTTAGGTGCTGATGTAGTAGTAGGAAGTAGTCAACGCTTTGGGATTCCACTTGGTTATGGAGGACCGCACGCAGCATTCTTTGCAACCAAGACCGCCTATAAGCGAAGTATTCCAGGAAGGATTATTGGCGTTACCCAAGATAAGTCTGGTAACAGAGCTTTACGTATGGCCTTGCAAACGCGTGAGCAACACATTAAAAGAGATAGGGCTACATCTAATATTTGTACTGCACAAGTACTTTTAGCGGTTATGGCAGGAATGTATGCCGTATACCACGGCCCAGATGGATTAACAACAATTGCTACACGCATCCACCGTCATGCTTGTCAACTTAATCAAGCACTGAAACAACTGGGAATACCGCAAAAGAATGAGGCCTTCTTTGATACGCTTCACATCGAAGCCCCAGCCCAAAAAATAACAAGATTGGCTGCTGCCAAAGGAATCAATCTTCGTCAAATCAACAGCAATGAATTGAGCATTACCTTCCATGAAGCAACTGAGGACCGGCACATTCAAATTTTGATTGATATCATTTCCGAAGCAACTAAACAGCCTACCTTTAATGTCAATTTGGTAGAAATGGATTGCCTCCCTGTTTCTCACAAGCGAACTACTTCATTTTTAACCAACGACGTATTTCATAGTTACCACTCCGAAACCAGTATGATGCGTTACATCAAATCCCTTGAGCGCAAGGACTTGGCGCTAAATCATTCCATGATTGCATTGGGTTCTTGTACCATGAAGCTAAATGCTGCTACAGAAATGTTTGCTTTGAGCGATCCACATTGGAATAACATACACCCCTTTGCGCCTATTGATCAGGCAGCTGGCTATACTAGTGTGTTACATGACCTGGCTGACTACCTTACAGAAATTACAGGCTTCGGAGGCACATCTTTACAGCCCAATTCGGGAGCACAAGGGGAATTTGCAGGACTGATGGTCATCCGAGCATTTCATATTGCAAACGATGATGCACATCGCAACATCTGTCTTATTCCTGCTTCCGCACATGGCACCAATCCAGCTTCTGCCGTAATGGCTGGTATGCAAGTTGTTGTCGTAGGCACTGACGAAAAAGGGAATATCGACCTAGACGACTTAAAAGCCAAAGCCAATGAGCATGCCGCTAATTTAGCAGCTTTGATGATCACCTATCCCTCAACGCATGGGGTTTTTGAATCAGCTATTAAGGAAATAACCGCTTATATTCACAGCAAAGGAGGACAAATATATATGGATGGTGCAAATATGAATGCACAAGTCGGTCTAACCAATCCTGCTGTTATTGGTGCAGATGTTTGTCACCTGAACCTCCACAAAACCTTTGCCATACCGCATGGCGGTGGTGGCCCAGGGGTTGGCCCGATATGTGTTGCCAAACACTTGGTCCCATTTTTACCAAACCACACCATAGTTCCTACAAGTGGCGAACAAGGAATTCAAGCGCTTTCTGCAGCGCCTTATGGCTCAGCTCTAGCTTGTCTTATTTCTTATGCCTACATACGCTTACTAGGTGCAGCAGGGCTTACGAAAGCGACAGAGGTAGCTATCTTAAATGCCAATTACATCAAGGAACGAATTGCCAAGCACTACCCTGTTTTGTACAGTGGTGATAACAATAGAGCAGCACACGAGTTTATAATTGACTGTCGTGCATTCAAAGAAAAAGGTATAGAAGTAATGGACATTGCCAAGCGTTTGATTGATTATGGCTTTCATGCACCAACGGTATCGTTCCCAGTTCCAGGTACCATGATGATTGAGCCTACAGAAAGTGAAAACATGGCAGAATTAGATCGTTTTTGCGAAGCATTTATTTCAATTCGCTATGAAATTGAGGCCAGCACTAAAGAGCAAACGAACAACTTAATTCGTAACGCACCTCATACCTTGAATCAATTGACAGCGCACGAATGGGAATTGCCATACACGAGAGAAGAGGCAGCATATCCATTACAATTTGTTCGTGAAAATAAGTTTTGGCCAAGTGTTCAGCGTGTAGATGAAGCTTATGGCGACAGAAACCTTATGTGTACTTGCGCTCCTGTAGAGATGTATGTAGATAAACCCGTCTCGCAAATTCAATAATATGGGTATGGAACGTATTTATAAACATCTTTTTTCTTTGTGTGAAGGAATATAACTTCCAACGCCTGTGATGTGGATTCCCATGTTTTATAAGAGTAGTGGTCGTTTTCTGATATTCAAATATAGAAATCTATACGGTTACAAGAAAAAAGATGTGCTTATAAATACGTTCCACACCCATATTATTGAATTTGCGAGACTGGTTTGTCTACATACATTTTTATGGGAGCGCAAGTACACATAAGATTTCTGTCGCCATAAGCTTCATCTACACGCTGTACACTTGGCCAAAACTTATTTTCACGAACAAATTGCAATGGATATGCTGCTTCTTCTCTCGTGTATGGCAATTCCCATTCGTGTGCTGTCAATTGAGTCAAGGTATGAGGTGCGTTGCGAAGTAGGTTGTTAGCTTGTTCTTTAGTGCTGGCCTCAATCTCATAGCGTATTGAAATAAATGTTTCGCAAAAACGATCTAATTCTGCCATGTTTTCACTTTCTGTAGGTTCAATCATCATGGTGCCTGGAACTGGGAACGATACCGTTGGTGCATGAAAGCCATAATCAATCAAACGTTTGGCAATATCCATTACTTCTATGCCTTTTGCTTTGAAAGCACGACAATCAATGATAAACTCGTGTGCTGCTCTGTTGTTGTCACCACTGTACAAAACAGGGTAGTGCTTGGTAATACGTTCCTTTATGTAATTGGCATTTAAGATAGCTACCTCTGTGGCTTTCGTAAGCCCTGCTGCTCCTAGTAAGCGTATGTAGGCATAAGAAATAAGACAAGCTAGAGCTGAACCATAAGGCGCTGCAGAAAGTGCTTGGATTCCTTGTTCGCCACTTGTAGGAAATATGGTGTGGTTTGGTAAAAACGGGACCAAGTGTTTGGCAACACATATCGGACCTACTCCAGGGCCACCACCGCCATGAGGTATGGCAAAGGTTTTGTGGAGGTTCAGGTGACAAACGTCTGCGCCAATAACAGCAGGATTGGTTAGACCAACTTGCGCATTC
>JAQWKF010000007.1 GCA_029247985.1 Flavobacteriaceae bacterium | reverse complement strand
AGTCCAAGTTGATGGATTTCGTCAGCACTCATGTTCGTAGTGGTGTAGCGTCTAATAGCATAGTTGTAATAATCTTCTCCAAAAGAGTAGGCATCAAACCCGCTGCTGTTACGCCCCGCTTCTAAATATTCATCTCCCATATATGCTACCAAACTTTGATAGGCAGGTATGATTTTATTGGTGACCATACCGGAATAAGCTTTAGAAAGCTTTTCTTTTTGTGCTGCAGTAAAATCTTCTGGAAAATTGCGAGCAGGGGTATAGAAAATATTTTTTTCTAAATCGGCTTCAGTAATCGATGCTAACTGTGGAACAACCTTACGGATTAGTGATTTTGGCAATACTATACCGCGCTCAATACCTTCTTCCATGCGCGCTTTTGCACTTGACAACCAAACCACGTAATCGTTCACTCTTGAGAGCCAGTTTTCATAATCCTCAACTGTTTTAAATGGCTGTGCGCCAGTCCCTGTAGCCAATTGGCCTATGGTTAGTTGTAAGGTCCACATTTGGTCAATGGGAAGTAATTCACTGGGGAATTCCATTCCCATCAAACTGGTTTCGCACTCCCACTTTAGTATTTCTTTACTCAACCTGTCTTCTTCACTCAAACTTTTTTCATCTATAGTATTAAGCTGCTGCAGGATGTCACTGTAAAAAGCCTTGTGCTTGTTTATGACAGCATCTGACAGGTAATTTGGTAAATAATCGTTGTAGCGGTTGTCTCCTTGATAGGTAGCGCCTACGGGATTCATTTTTAGTGTTTCCTCATGATAGGTTTTCATTAGGCCTTGTAACTCTTGTGTTGGTGTGGAGGTCGTGCAACCAGACATCAGGGCCAAAGTAAAAAGTAGTAAAACGAAAGTTCTCATTGTGATAGAATTTATTTTAAATTAGTTAATGTTGGTTATTATTTTTATTTCTCCAGCCAGTGCTTTGGCTTGAGGAATCCATTCTTTTAGGTTTTCAATTCGTCGATCTTCACTGGGGTGCGTACTTAAAAACTCGGGTTGTTTTCCTTTTGATTGCGCTTTCATGCGCGCCCAAAGTTTAGGAGTTTCTTCAGGGTTATATCCAGCAATAGTCATAAGCTCCAAACCGATTTTATCGGCTTCAGATTCGTGTTTTCTACTAAAAGGAAGCATTCCTCCAACAGTGGTGCCTATGCCATAGGCCATCATTATCCGTTCTCTTTTACGCGCGTCTTGATTTTTACTAACCTCAGCAGTAATCATGCCGCCAGCCTGTTGAACTATTCCCAAAGACATGCGTTGTGCTCCGTGGTCAGCAAGTGCGTGGGCTACTTCGTGACCCATGATAGCAGCAATTCCGTCAGGGTTGTCTGCAATATCCATGATGCCCGTGTAAAAAACGATTTTGCCACCCGGCATACACCAAGCATTTACTTGATCGCTTTTTACCAGACGATATTCCCAGTCATACTCATCTAGTAGGTTGGGTTGTCCTTTGTAGCTGAAATAGGCCTGTGCTGCTTTGGCAATATCTCTTCCAATACTTGATACAAGTTTGGCGTTTTCTGTATCACGAACGATTTCATGCTCGCTTAAAAAAGCTTCATATTGTTTAAGTGACATGGCAAAAAGCGGCTTGTTGTCGCCAAAAAAATTAAGTGTTTTTTTCCCCGTAAGGGTATTTGTTTTACATCCTGTAACAATGGAAAGTAGGAGTAATAGCGTTAATGTTAATTTGAAGGGTTTCATTAAAAAGATTTGATGACTTAAAAATAAGAAATTAAATCTTTTTAGCCCCTATGCATTAGCAACTTGCCGTAAGTTTTTGATCGTATCAAGGGGGTCCTCTGAAGAAAAAACAAAACTCCCAGCAACCAATACATCCGCACCAGCTTTAACCAAATCGGCACAGTTTGTAGCATTAACACCTCCGTCAATCTCAATACGTGTTGCGGATGCATGTTCATCTATCATGGCACGGAGTTTACGCACTTTGGCGTAGGTGTTTTGGATGAATTTTTGCCCACCAAATCCAGGATTTACACTCATAATACATACCACATCAATAGCATTGATAACGTCTTCTAGTACGCTTACTGGCGTATGTGGATTTAGTGCAACGCCAGCTTGCATACCCGCATCTTTAATGGCCTGTAGGGTTCTGTGTAAGTGTGTGCAAGCTTCGGCGTGGACGGTTAAAATATCGGCACCTATTTGAGCGAAAGTTTCAATATAGCGATCGGGGTCTACAATCATTAAATGTACATCTAATGTTTTTTTGGTGTGTTGTGCCATAGCCTTAAGCACGGGCATTCCAAATGAAATATTAGGGACAAAAACTCCGTCCATGATATCCAAATGAAACCAATCTGCTTCACTTTGGTTTACCATATGGATGTCGCGTTCTAAATTGGCAAAATCCGCTGCCAACATTGACGGTGCAATTTTAACTCTGCCCATTATCCCAGGTACGTTTTTAAAATTTTACTTCTTGAAGTATGTTTCAGCCTTCTGATGGCTTTCTCCTTAATTTGACGCACCCGTTCGCGTGTTAGATCAAATGTTTCTCCAATTTCTTCCAAAGTCATGGGGTGCTGGTTTCCTAAGCCGAAATAGAGTCGTACAACATCTGCCTCTCTTGGCGTCAGGGTTTCCAGTGCACGCTCAATTTCTGTACGTAAGGATTCGTGCATAAGTTCTCTGTCGGGGTTTGGAGACTCACCACTTCGAAGTACATCGTATAGATTTGAATCTTCACCCTCTACTAGCGGAGCATCCATGGATACGTGACGTCCAGAATTTTTCATAGATTCTTTTACGTCAGATACGGTCATGTCAAGTTCCTTGGCAATTTCTTCGGCAGAGGGAACACGTTCGTGCGCTTGTTCTAAAAAGGCGTATGTTTTATTGATTTTATTGATCGATCCAATCTTGTTGAGTGGCAACCTTACGATACGAGATTGCTCAGCCAGCGCCTGTAATATGGATTGGCGAATCCACCATACTGCATAGGAGATAAATTTAAATCCACGTGTTTCATCAAAGCGTTTTGCAGCCTTGATGAGCCCTAAATTCCCTTCATTGATAAGGTCGGGTAGGGTTAAGCCCTGATTTTGATATTGTTTGGCAACAGACACCACAAAACGCAAGTTGGCTTTTGTAAGTTTCTCAAGCGCAATTTGATCACCAGCCTTAATACGTTGTGCTAGTTCAACTTCCATCTCAGCAGTAATCAGATCAACTTTTCCTATTTCTTGAAGATATTTATCTAAAGAAGCCGTTTCACGATTGGTAACCTGCTTAGTAATTTTTAACTGTCTCATTGCTTTGAATTGTATGGATGATATGTGTTATACGTATATATGTCACCTAAGGTTACATTTAAAATAAAAAAATCCGCTAAAATTGCTTTTAACGGATTTAAGTTGTTGTTTAAGAGGCGTTTAGTCTCTTTTTGGTCGACGGTTGTTTCCGCCGTTTCTTCTTCGGTCGTTACCACCTGCTGGTCTTGGCTTGCGCTCTACATATCCTTCAGGCTTTTCTAAAAGTGCTTTTCTAGAAACCTTTTCTTTACGCGTTCGTGAATCTATGCCGAAATATTTCACATCAAATACATCACCCATGTTTACAACATCAGTAACATTTTCAGTGCGTTCCCATGCTAATTCACTAACGTGAAGTAACACTTCGTTTCCAGGGGCGTCTGTATATTCAACCACTGCTCCAAAGTCAAGAATTTTGATTACTTGAACCTCGTAAGTTTCACCAACATCTGGTTTAAATGTCAGCGCATCAACGCGAGCAAGTACTTGGTCAATTCCTTCTGGTCCAGTACCTAAAATTTCTATAATGCCTTCCCCTGTATCCGGATCTTCGTTAATAACGATAGTCGTATTGGTTTCCTTTTGAAGTTCTTGGATTACCTTCCCTCCAGGGCCGATAATGGCTCCAATATATTCGTTAGGAATTGTACGCATTACCATCTTAGGTGCGTGCTCTTTTACATCTGCTGCTGGCACCTCAATAGTTTCATTCAGCTTATCTAAAATATGCATACGCCCATCACGTGCTTGTTTTAATGCTTGGATTAAGATATCATAGGGAAGCCCTTTGATTTTTATATCCATTTGACAAGCTGTTATGCCGTTCTCCGTTCCAGTCACTTTAAAGTCCATATCTCCTAGGTGATCTTCATCTCCTAAAATATCAGATAACACTGCGAAGCGCTCTCCGTCAGATATAAGTCCCATGGCTATTCCAGAAACAGGATTGCTAATTTGAACTCCAGCATCCATAAGTGCCATAGTACCAGCACAAACAGTAGCCATTGATGATGAACCGTTAGATTCTAGAACTTCTGAAACCACACGAACAGTATAAGGACAATCGTCTGGCATCACCTTTTTGAGTGCACGTTGTGCCAGGTTTCCGTGTCCTACTTCGCGGCGAGATGTACCTCTTAGCGGACGTGCTTCTCCCGTACAAAACGGTGGGAAGTTGTAGTGAAGGTAGAACGTTTCCTCCCCTTGTGCAGTTGGTAAATCGATCATGTTGGCCTCTCTAGAGGTTCCGAGGGTAACCGTTGCAAGTGCTTGGGTTTCACCACGTGTAAATACCGAAGAACCGTGTGTTGAAGGCAAATAATCTACCTCACACCATATTGGTCTGATGTCAGTTGTTTTACGACCGTCAAGACGAATACCTTCGCTGAGTACCAACTCACGGACAGCTTCTTTTTGCGCTTTGCTAAAGTATTTGCTGATTAGCTTTCCCTTTTCTTCGAGTTCTTCCTCAGAAAAAGTGGCTAACAAGGCTTCTTTTACTTCGCCAAAAGCAATACTACGATCTTGTTTAGAACTGCCTTTTTTGGCAATGTCATAACATTTTTGGTATGCAAAATCATGAATATTTTGCTGCAATGCATCGTCGCTATCTTCAGCTTCATATTCACGTGTTTCTTTTTTGCCAACAGCTTCCGCTAACGCAACTTGAGCGGCAATTTGAAGTTTGATAGCTTCGTGTCCAAAGCGAATGGCATCTGCCATTACTTCCTCGGAAACTTCGTCAAATTCTCCTTCAACCATTGTTACAGAATCTGCACTTGCACCAATCATGATGTCTACATTCGATTCTTTAAGCTGAGCTTTACTAGGGTTGATAATAAACTTGCCATCAAGCTGTGCCACACGAACTTCAGAAATAGGACATTCAAAAGGAATGTCTGATAGCTGAATAACGGTTGAGGCCGCAAGGCCTGCAAGTGCATCAGGCATGACGTTTTCGTCGTGCGACATCAATTGAATCATCAATTGGGTTTCTGCATGATAGTCTTTAGGGAAAAGAGGGCGCAACACACGGTCAACCAAACGCATGGTAAGGATTTCTTCGTTGCTGGGTCTCGCTTCGCGTTTAAAGAAGCCACCAGGGAATCGCCCTGCGGCTGCAAATTTTTCACGGTAATCTACCGTTAAAGGTAGGAAGTCAACTGGTGAGGCCTGACGTGCCGAAACAACCGTAGCTAATAGCATACAATTGCCGCTTCTAACAACG
>JAQWKF010000126.1 GCA_029247985.1 Flavobacteriaceae bacterium | reverse complement strand
ACTTCGAGCTTTTTTAGCAGGGGCAGACATACTCCTTGTTCCAGAAAACCTAACACGCTCCATTGCAAATTTGAAATCACATTATTTATCTGGAAGTATTACACCAGAACGATTAGCAAAATCGGTCAAAAAAATCCTTGCGGCCAAATACCAACTCGCCTTAGAACAAACCAGAAAGGGCTTTTATGAAGTCCTGCCCTTTACTTCTTTTGACCGTTATTTGACCAAGCAAATTGCTGAGCAGAGTCTTGTATTGTTGCACCACAAAAAGGCTTTTCCCATAACACCCAGAAGCCCATTGGCTTTTGTTGCTCTAGGCACCCAAAAGGACAATGCCTTCTTAAACGCTTTACGCAAATACGCTACTGTGCGACAATTTTCTCCTTATGCAGCTGCAGGTATTCGTCCAAATGAAACCTTGGTTGTGGGTATTTACGCTGATACGGTTACGCCTTGGAAAAAACAATTCCTGTCAAAGGACGCACTTAGGGTATTGGCCAAACTTTCAAAACATCAAAATGTACACATTGTGGTATTTGCAAAACCCTACGTATTACGCCAATTGTCTGACTTTGATCAATACTCAAGCGTGCTGATGGCACACCAGCAAGAGGGGGTTTTTGTCAATGCAGCAGCACAAGCTTTATTTGGAAAAATTGAGGTGTTGGGGAAATTACCCGTTACCCTTGAAGCTTTTGATTGATTGTTTTGCGCTTCGAAGTATTACCAATACTTTTGTTTGATGCTAATTATAGAAAACCTGTCCTTTAAATCATTTTCAATATGAAAATTGCGATTGTATGTTATCCTACCTATGGTGGGAGTGGGGTAGTAGCTACAGAATTGGGTATCTCCTTGGCCGAAAGAGGGCATGAGGTGCATTTTGTAAGCTATAAACAGCCGGTGCGTTTACAGTCTTTGGCAGGAAATATTCACTTTCACGAGGTACATGTGCCACGCTATCCGCTATTTCATTTTCAGCCCTATGAGTTAGCACTTTCAAGTATGTTGGTGGAGATGGTAAAATTACATCAGATAGAGTTGCTGCATGTACATTACGCTATTCCACACGCTTATGCCGCCTATATGGCTAAGCAAATGCTCAAAGAAAACGGTATAGACATTCCTTTGGTGACTACCCTTCACGGTTCGGATATCACCCTGGTTGGAAGCCATCCGTTCTACAAGCCTGCTGTTACTTTTAGTATCAATAATTCTGATGTGGTAACTGCAGTTTCAAAAGACTTGCGTAGTGATACTTTCAATCTGTTTGATGTTCACAAAGAAATTCATGTGGTACCCAATTTTATCAACATATCGCGCTATGACAATATTCGTGTGAATTGTGAGCGCGGATCTGTAGCTGCTGCTCATGAGGTCATACTTACGCATGTAAGTAATTTTAGGCCGGTAAAGCGCGTATTAGATGTTGTTGAAGCGTTTGCAAAGATTCGTGCGCAAATGCCTGCTAAACTCCTAATGGTTGGCGATGGTCCAGATCGCTTGGTTGCAGAAAACCGTTGCCGAGAATTGAATGTTTGGGAAGATGTTGTTTTTTATGGAAAAACAAACGAGGTCAGTAAAATTTTATGCTATACTGACCTGTTATTGTTGCCCTCACAAACCGAAAGCTTTGGACTGGCAGCCTTGGAAGCAATGGCTGCTGCTACACCTGTTATTTCTACCAATACAGGTGGATTGCCCGAAGTAAACATTCATGGCGAAACGGGTTACCTAACAGCTGTTGGTGATGTAGATGCTATGGCAAAGCATGCTATTGCACTACTGTCCGATAAGGAAAAACTAACCTTATTTAAGCATCAGGCCTATGAATATGCTTGTCGCTTTGATGTGCATAAAATTGTCCCTGCGTATGAGAGTATGTACCAAAAAGCCTTAGGGTAGTTTACATGCGAAATACGCCAAAGGCATCGCTGCCCTCAATGTTTTCATTATAAACGGTTGCCAAACACAAGCTTAGGTATTTGCGCGTATCCCTTGGATCTATCACTCCATCGTCCCAAAGTTCTGATGTTGCATGCCAAACACTTGCCTTTTGCTTCGCATCTTGATACATGGCATCCTTAGCTTTTTTGAGTGCTTTTTCATCCACTTTTTTATTGAGTGAAGCTGCAGACTGACGTCTGACAATTTCCATCACACCCGACAATTGCTCAGCGCCCATCACGCCAGATTGTACATTGGGGTAGGAGAATAGAAAGCGAGGTTGAAAAGAACGTCCACACATAGCGTAATTTCCAGCACCATACGAATTGCCAATCAGCAAACTAATATGGGGTACGGTACTTCCTGAAACGGCGTGTATCAGTTGCGCACCGCTGTTGATCATTCCATTTTGTTCGTATTGTTTACCTACCATGAACCCGGTGGTGTTGTGTACAAATAGGAGGGGAGTATTGGATTTATTTGCCAGTTGAATAAATTGCGTGGCTTTTTGCGCCGACTCGGCAAAAATAACCCCATTGTTAGCGATAATACCTACGGGATA
>JAQWKF010000116.1 GCA_029247985.1 Flavobacteriaceae bacterium | reverse complement strand
AACGTATTTTGCCGATGTAACCGCTATGTTTCATGTGTTTTTTGCCAGTCTTGCAGGTCGTGATGATAATTTGAATTATTTGAGCTATATCTGGCGACCAAAGTTAAATGTGTATTATATCGCAGCTAAAGAAACCATGAAGGCTGGTTTTTTACCCCGTATTTTGGCTTACACTGGTTCTATTTCCATAGAACGCACGTGGCGTGAAAAAGGCAAATCCATCAATCGACAGGTAAAGATGAGCGATATTTCAAATATTGGTAAAGCTTTGGATGACGGTTGGGTAATTACTTTTCCACAGGGAACTACCAAACCATTTGCTCCTGTTCGCAAGGGAACACTGCATATTATCAAAACCTATAATCCCATAGTTGTACCCATACAAATCGATGGTTTTCGTCGTTCGTTTGATAAAAAGGGAATCTTTATTAAGAAAAAGGGAATCAAGCAAACCATGCATATCAAGCCACCCATAAAATTTGATTTTGAAAAGTCGACAGACGAACTGATATTACAGATTTCTGAAGCTATTGGGCAGGTATCTAAAAAATAGCTATTCTACAAGTCCAGCGCAGCTAATGCGTCCACCTGCAGCACCCGAAGGCTGTGACGTAAAATCATCAGCACCTTGATGTACTATAATGGCTTTTCCTAAAATATTTTTAGCTTCATCTTCACAGCCTATACACCATTCGTCTGTTTCAAAATAAACCCTACCAATCCCATTTTCACCAACCTCAAAGTTACCTATATCGCCTTTGTGATAGCCTTTTTCATCGCCCCAAGTTCCGTGTGGAGTAAACGTTGGGTTCCAGTGACCTCCTGTTGATTTTCCATCATCAGAAGAGCAATCAGCCTTTTCGTGAAGATGTATGGCGTGCGTTCCTGCAGAAAGTCCACGAATGGTTGCACTTAAGCTAACCACCCCATCTTTCTCGCTTAAGAGGGCAAAGCCTGCTGCATTTGAGCCACTTTTTGCATTTAAGCCTACTTCGAGTTGGCTGTGTTTACAAGAAGTTATCATGATTATAATAAAAAGAAGTAATGCGTAATTTTTCATACAACCAAAATACAAATTTTCAAGATAAAAATTAGTCTAAAAATGGAACTAGCTTATCATAATAGCGCCCTGCAATAAATGCTGCACCTGCTTGATTGTAATGTATGTCATCCGCTAACATACCGTCTGTAAATCCAGTTGCCATGTCCACAACAACTACTTCAGATGTTGCCGTTGTATGACTGCTCGCAATTTGTGTAATGACCGTCTTCATTTGAGCAAAAAGTAATGTATACTCTTCTGTCATAAACGATGTTTTTCCAGGTGCGAGCAATTCGATAATGATGGTGATATTCGAATTATGTGCTTGTATTTTGTCTATAATACTGTTGATGTTCGCAACGATACCTTCAAAATCAGCGCCACTTAATGCGTCATTTCCGCCTGGAGAACTAAAGAGCACAATATCCACATCTCCAACAGCAGTCAGCCAACTTTCAATTTTTTCGTTTATTTGCGCTGCAGTCCAGCCGCCACGCCCTTCGTGTTCATTGTCAAAACAAAAATTCTTATAAGACGCATATTGCCATAAGTCTTCATTAGTACCAACGAAGTCAAATTCAAAACCTCCATCGATTAAGTCTTTCCATAATTCATAACGATAGCTTTCAAAAAGACCAGGAAAGCCTTGCACTCGAGATGCACCTAAAGGCATAATCTTTGTTCCTTTTTCAATAGGGCTGCATTCCCCTGGAACATCTTTTTCATCGTCACTTGTACAAGAGGATATTGCGAATAATACAAAGAAAAATAAAGAAAATTTTGAAACAGTTATTTTCATGTTGTAAGATATTAGGATTATATAATTTTTTAAATATAAACAAACTTTATTATAGTCTTATAGAATTTGTTTTTTTAAGCTATTGCTAATAAATATAGATATTTGAAAAAATTTTTATGCGAATACAGTCATTCCTATTTTTTCTCTTTCTTACTTTTTCTTTAGGTGCTTGTAAGCTTAGTTATCGAACGGCTTCTTTTTTACCAAGCACTCATGAGATTGATTATGCAGTTTCAAAACATTGGGCTGTATATTCGAGTATTTCTTCGGAGGGAAACGAAATAGGAGCGGCTATTGATGCTACTACTGCAGATGTTTTTTATGTCTATCCAACCCTCTTTATTGATAAGAGAGATACAAATTGGAATGCAGCTATTGATGATGATAAGGTCAATGCAGATGTAATGAAATGGATATTGCCTTATCAAGCAGCAGCATGGGCTGATGCTGGGCGCCTATTTGTGCCTTTTTATCGTCAGAATCACTACCGTGCTTTTTTTGAACCCTACAGAAATCAAGGGGGTAATGCAGCCATAGCCTTAGCTTATGCCGATGTAAAGGCGGCATTTGACCATTACATGGTGCATGAAAATAATGGCCGTCCCATTATTTTAGCGGGTCATAGCCAAGGGGCATTGCATTTAAAGAGATTATTACAAGAATATTTTGATGGTAAACATCTTCAAAGCCAGCTGGTAGCTGCCTATTTGATAGGTACGCGTATTATGGAAGACGATTTCAATAAATTAAAGCCACTTATTTCACCTGATCAAATTGGGGGTTATGTCAGTTGGAACAGCTACAAAAAAGGGAAATATCCCAAATATTATGCATGGTATAACAATGCCGTTACCACAAATCCTGTTACTTGGGACGATAGTAAAAATAGTCATATTTCTGATCACAAGGGATTGTTGTATTACGACAATATAATTTATGATAAGCGCTTAAAGGTAGAAAAGATAAACGGTATGTTGTGGGTGAGTTTGCCCAAAGTACCCAAGCGATTTTGGATGTCTTTCGTAAAGGACTACCACCGCTTTGATGTCACTTTATTCTGGGAAGATATTCGGCAAAATGCCTTGCAACGTGTTGAAGCCTTTAATAACGAAAAGCTTATTGCTCCTCAGGGGCAATTTTAACTTTTAGGCCATTTAGCTCGGCAGTAATGGAGATTTGACAGCCCAATCGTGAGTTTTCTTTAACGTGATAGGCTTCATCTAGCATGGCCTGTTCATCATCGTTTCTTTCACCAAAATGTTCTTCTGTAAGTATATAAACTTGACAGGAAGCACACATAGCCATGCCCCCACAAATTCCAGCCACTGGAAGGTCGTATCCTTTACAAACCTCCATAAGGTTAAGATTCATGTCTGTTGGAACAGCAAACTCATGTTCCTTACCCTCACGGTCAATAACTGTAATGTTAATATCTAGACTCAAGATGTTATGGTCTGTTTTGGTTGTTCGTCTTCAAATCCTTGTACACCCTGAACAGTTGTGTATTTAAGGGTAAATTTTTTGTCAGGATTGATTATTTTGTATGCTGTTTGTACGGCAAGCGTGGCTTCGTGAAAACCGCACAAAATGAGTTTTAATTTACCCGGATAGGTGTTTACATCTCCAATGGCAAATACGCCTGGGCGATTGGTTTGATAATCAAAAGTATCAACGACTATGGCATTTTTCTCAATGTCAAGTCCCCAGTCACCGATGGGCCCAAGTTTTGGCGACAAACCAAATAGCGGAAACCATAGTTCAGTTTCAACAGTGGTATTAGCGGCCTTGGTATGAATGACTACAGCTGTTAAATCGTCATCTCCATTTAGTTCTTTTACTTCTGCAAAAGTGTGAAGTTTCATTTTGCCAGCAGCAGCCAGTTCTTGTGCTCTAGACACGGAGTCTTTGTGCGCTCTGTAGCGATCGCTTCTGTGAACAAGGTGCACAAAACTGCCTTTTTCTGCAAAGTAGATGGCCCAGTCAAGGGCAGAATCACCACCGCCAGAAATAACCATATCTTTTCCTTCAAACTGATCGGGATCCTTAACAATGTATCGTACCCCTTTTTCTTCGAAGTCTCCAATATTACTGATTAGGGGTTTTCTTGGCTCAAAACTTCCCAAGCCTCCAGCTATCATTACCACAGGCGCATGATGTTGTGTGCCTTTGCTTGTGGTTACTATAAAGGATCCATCATCTTGTTTTTCGATGCTATCGGCACGTTCACCAAGTGTAAAACCAGGTTTGAATGGTGCAGCTTGCTCCATGAGCTTATCCACCAATTCGCCTGCTAATACGCTGGGATATCCAGGAATATCGTAGATGGGTTTTTTCGGATAAATTTCAGATAATTGCCCACCGGGTTGCGGAATAGCATCGATTAAATGACAGCGCAACTTCATTAGACCTGCTTCAAATACGGCAAATAGCCCAACGGGGCCCGCACCAATAATAATAATGTCTGTTTTAATCATCTTGCTCGAGTAGTTTTTCTGTTAATTTATTCATTGCTAAAACTTTTTGCTCAAAATCTCCTTTTAGCTTGTTGCGATAGACGTAAAGCTTATCGAGTAATGCATCAGTTTCATCTGGCAAAAATGTTTCTAACCACTGTCGTAAACGTTTTGCTAAAGTAGGTGATTTTCCGTTTGTGGAAATGGCAATTTTAAGGTTTCCTTTTGTTACGATGCCACCCATGTAAAAATCGCAGCGTGGTGGGTTGTCTGCCACGTTGACTAGAATGTGCTTTTTTCGGCAAAGTCTATACACGCGATCATTCACTTTTGGGTTATCTGTTGTGGCGATAACAATATTTTTATGTTTTAAAAAACGGGAATGAAAAATGCGATTTATCACCTTAACGTTTTTGTCTTGAATAAAATCTTTTGTTTCTGACCTTAACATAGGGCTCACAAGGGTCACACAGGCATTGGGCGATGATTTAAATAGGAATTGAAGTTTTTCCAGTGCAACGTATCCACCACCTACAATCAATATTTCAAGCTGTTCCGTTTTTAAAAAAATAGGGTAGAGGGTGTTCATACCGATGCAAGAGCTTGGTGGTTTTTCCACAGTACGGTTCTGTCTGTAACTGCTGGGCCAACAAATACCGTGGCGGGATTACTTATGCCTTCTTTGTTTACAATATCAGTAATGCTTTCTAGCGTTCCAGTTACCCATTTTTCGTTCTTTAGTGTTCCGTTTTGAACAATGCCGACAGGATAGTTAGCTGGTTTGTGTTTGCTAAAAATGTTCATGATTTCTTGAAGGTGTGTCATGCCCATGAGAATAACAACCGTTGCTGATGATTCAGCCGCATGGCGTATGTCTTCAGAGGGTTTTCCATCGCAAGTATAACCTGTGGTTACCCAAATACTTTCGTACATACAACGTTTTGTAAGGGGTATGCGGTGCGCAGCAGCAATGCCTGTAAAAGATGAGATTCCAGGAACTAGATTTGCCGAAATACCATGCCGATTGGCATATTCAATTTCTTCAGCTGCCCTAGCAAAAACAGAAACGTCTCCACCCTTGAGGCGAACAACTTGTTTGCCATCTTTCACAAAATTGACAAGCATATTGTTGATTTCACTTTGCTTATAGGAATGCGCGCCTTTTCTTTTACCCACAAAAAAGTGTTCGCCTTGAGTGTTGTGTGCAAGGATCTCGGTATTGACCAAGGCATCATACAATATAACTTCTGCTTGCTTGACTGCGTTTACCCCCTTTAGAGTAATCAATTCTGCATCCCCTGGGCCTGCACCAACTATGGTAAGGCTTCCTTTAGTTTTTTTGTGCATCCCTAAATTTTTTAATCCAATTCAATGTATGAGCAGCTTCTGTATAGTATTTGTTTGCAAAAACTTCGCTAGGGGATGTGCTGTTGAGCAAGCGTGTTACTTCACCAAAAGTTTTGGCATCAAGGCTTTGGTAGGTAGGAAAATGGGTTTCAAATGCATCTATAATGGAATGATGTGAGTTTATTTTGGCAGCCTGTGTTGTAAGCAGTGCTTTTGCTGCACGAATTATGCTTGCATAACTAAAATAAATGCTGTTTGCCCAAGCGCCAGTTGCCAATGCATCCTTTCCCTTTTCTAGTTGTTCTTCTGCATCAAAGAGCAAGGTTTGCACCAAATCAATGGTTACACCCGCACATTCTCCAACGCCAATGGCCTTTTCATAGACTTCTGTATTTCCCCAATCTACAAAATCCTCATTATTAAGATTTGTGATGTCTGCATACTCTTTGAGGTTTTGGTAGAAATAGTCCGTTTCTTTTTTGAGGTAATATGTCAGAAAGCTTTCGTCTTTGTTAGCATTTGCTTCAAAGTCATCCAATAACCAGCGCAATATGGCAGGTGTACGCTTGGCAGGAACTTTTAAAACCTTGTCTGCATAACGACCAGCTCCATTACCCAAAACACCACCGCCAAGCAATACTTGAGTAGCAGGTGCAATATTCCCATTGGATTTCACAGTCATCCCCTGAAATCCAATATCCGCAATAGCGTGTTGTCCACAGGCGTTCATACAGCCACTGATTTTGATATTAAGATTGTGCTTTTCAATGACTTCAGAGTATTCATCTTCAATAATTTGTTGTAGTGCTGCTGCCAAGCCCATACTGCTTGCAATACCAAGATTACAGGTGTCTGTTCCTGGACAGGCGACAATATCATTGATTTTGTGATATCCAGATTTTGATAAGCCTAGTTGTTGTAGGGCTTGATATAATGCGGGGATATTTTCTTCCTTAATGCCTCGTAACAATATACTTTGTCCTATCGTAAAACGCATATCTTCACCACAGAAGGCATCAATCACTTCCGATAATGCACGCGCCTTGTCTGAAGAAATATCTCCTCTGTCAATAGCAATTCCAACAGCTACCATGCCAGCTTGCTTTTGCGCAGTTACATTGGTTGACTTCCATTTGGTGTAGTCTTCGTGCAAAGAGTCATTTGCTTTGTAAACGTCAGTTTCTTTTACAACAACTGGTTTGTATTCAATTGCTATTTCTTTTTTGGTTATCGATCTATAGACTTCAAATACACGCTGTTCAAAAGTTTCGAACCCCTGTTCTTTTATTAAAAACTTCATCCGTGCCTTGTTTCTGCGATTGCGTTCCCCAAACTGGTCAAACACACGCACTACAGCCTCAGTAAATGGAATAAATCGTTCAACTGAAATAAATTCTTTTAGAACATCGGCTACCCTTGGTTGTGCGCCAATACCGCCACCAACCAGCATTTTAAACCCGCGCTTTCCGTCTTTCATAACAGGTATAAAACCAATATCATGAGTAAATGTTATGGCATCATCTTGTGCAGTACTTGAAAATGCAATTTTGATTTTCCTACCCATGTCTTGGCAGATGGGGTTTCGCAAGAAATGTTCGAAAAAGGCGTGTGTATATGGAGTTACATCAAACGGTTCATTTGGGTCTGCGCCAGCCATGGCAGATGCAGTAACATTTCGGATGGTATTCCCACAGGCTTCACGCATGGTTATATCGTCTTGTTCTAACGCTGCCCAAAGTTCTGGAGTTCTGTCTAGGGATACGTGGTGGATTTGAATGTCCTGACGGGTTGTAATATGCAGATTGCCATTGGAGTATTCGTCAGATACCTCAGCAATTCTACGTAGCTGCTTTGCACTACATTTCCCATAGGGAATTTTAATGCGAACCATTTGCACACCTTGTTGTCGTTGTCCATATACCCCTCTTGCAAGACGCAGGCTTCTGAATTTTTCTTCGTCGAGATTTCCCGCTTTAAATTCAAATATTTTACGTTCAAGCTCCAGTATGTCATATTCAACTACTGGATTTTCAACTTCTGTCCTAAAGCTTTTCATGCTGTTTCTATAAATCCAACACCCGCGGTGTTAAATGTTTGCGTATCTATGAGTATAAATGATCCTAGAGCAGGATTCTCTTTATATGGTTTTGTGGAAAGGGGTTGTGCCAAAGCCAATGCACCTTTTCCAATATCGTTAAGTCCCAATTGATTGGTTTGGCTTTGTTCCAACGCTTCCAAGTCAATTTTGGAACGAACACTTTGTACTTTTACCAAGCTGCGCTGAACACCTTGTTGAAGCCAATACTTGTTTCCAGCCATTAAGGGATTGTCTTGCATCCAACAGAAGGTAGCACTAATGCTTTTACCTTTATTAATGTTGGCTTGCTCATTTAGTATACTATCTCCTCTCGAGGCGTCTATTTCATCAACTAAAAGTAGTGTGGCGTTTTCACCGGCTGATACACGATCAACAGCAGCACCGTATCTCTCAATTTTTTTGATAATACTTTTTCTGCCTGAAGGGTGAATGCTGATGGCATCTCCAACGTTAAATACCCCTGAGCGGACATTTCCTGCAAAACCACGGTAATCGTGAAAGGCTTCTTGTTTTGGACGAATGACATATTGAATTTGGAATACACCATCATTGGCTTTGTTGCTTTCCACTGGAATTGCCTCCATCAAGTCTAGTAAGGCTGCTCCGTTATACCACGCTAGCTTTTTTGAATGGCTCACAACATTTTCATTGTAAAGTGCCGAGAGCGGGATGTAGTGGTAGCTCACATCCTTATTTCCGTGTTTGACAACTAAGTCGCTTAGCGTTGCTTTAATTTCTTTGAAAACTTCTTGCTTATAATCAACCAAATCCATCTTGTTTATGGCAAAAATGATATGCTTAATTCCAAGAAGTTGGGTAATAAAAAAGTGTCTTTTGGTTTGTTCAATCACGCCTTTTCGGGCATCAAGCAAAATGATACTGGCTTGTGCTGTTGAGCTACCCGTTACCATGTTTCGGGTGTATTCCACGTGCCCAGGTGAGTCGGCTATAATAAACCGTCTTTTGGGTGTGGAGAAAAAAATGTGTGACACATCAATCGTAATTCCTTGTTCACGTTCTGTAAGCAGTCCATCGGTGGCTAGGGATAGGTCTAAATATCCAAACCCACGCGCTGCGCTCTTTTCTTCAATATGTTGAATTTGATCTGACTTTAACGCACCCGTTTCGTATAGCAGCCTTCCAATCAAGGTGCTTTTACCATCGTCAACACTTCCTGCCGTTGCTATTTTGATTAACTCCATATTAAAAATACCCTACTTTTTTTCGTTCTTCCATCGCCCCCTCTGAACGTTTATCGTCCATACGTGCGCCTCGTTCTGAAAAATTGGATCCTCCAATTTCAGCTATAATAATATCTAATTCAGTTGCTTCTGATAAAACAGCTGCCGTACAACTCATGTCACCAACAGTTCGAAAACGCACTGAGGTGTGTTTGCGTTCGTCCTTTTCTGCCACTTGCACATAGTCCGATACGGGCATCCATTGATTATCGCGTTTGAATACTTCTCTTTCGTGTGCATAATAGATAGAGGGGATCTCTAAGTTTTCTTGACGTATGTAGTGCCAAACGTCTAATTCTGTCCAGTTGCTAATAGGAAAAACTCTTACGTTTTCTCCGTTGTGTATCATGCCGTTTAGCATGTCAAAAAGTTCTGGCCGTTGTAGTTTTTCATTCCACTGACCAAAGTCATCTCGAACAGAAAAAACACGTTCCTTAGCACGTGCCTTTTCTTCGTCACGGCGTGCGCCACCCATACAGGCATCAAACTTATGTTCTTCAATGGTGTTGAGTAGGGTAGTGGTTTGCAAGCTGTTCCTGCTGGCGTGTCTTCCTTTTTCCTCAACTACGTTTCCTGCATCAATATCGTTTTGAACGCTTCCAACAATTAGCCGCAACCCGTGTTCTTCCACGAGCTTGTCACGAAGTGCAATGGTTTCGGGAAAATTATGCCCTGTATCTATGTGCACCAATGGAAACGGAATGCTGGCTGGAGCAAATGCCTTTTGCGCCAAGTGTAATAATGTAATGGAATCTTTTCCACCAGAGAACAGTAGGCAGGGATTGTTAAATTGCCCGGCAACTTCTCTAATAATATAAATGGATTCTTCCTCTAATTGTTTTAGTATACTCATGATTTAGTTATATGCAGTCCACATTCTTTTTTGCTGGATTCCCACCACCATCTTCCTGCGCGTATGTCTTCACCAGGTGCTATGGCTCTGGTGCAAGGTGCACATCCAATACTGACAAAGCCTTTTTTGTGAAGGCTGTTTTGCGGAACCTTGTTATGGTTCAAATACGATGTTATGTCTTCTAATGTCCAGTATAGCAAAGGGTTGAATTTGATGATGTTAAACGCTTCATCATATTCAAAAAATGCCAAGTCAGCTCTGTTTTGAGATTGTCCTTGTCTTAGCCCTGTTATCCAAACAGCATTTCCTTTCAAAGCTCGTTTTAGCGGTTCTATTTTACGAACAGCACAACATTCTTTTCGGTTTTCAACCGATTCGTAAAAGCTATTAGGTCCTTTTGTAGTAACCAGTTCGGAAACGGCCTGGTGATTTGGAGTGTATACTTTAATGGGAAGTTTAAATTTTTGTTGAGTAGATGCAAGTACATCATAGGTTTCTTGAAACAACCGCCCGGTGTCTAGCGTAAAAACTGAAATAGGCAATGCATTTGTTCCAATATGATGTGTCAATACTTGGTCTTCTTGACCCAGAGATGTGGAAAATACAAGTTGTCCCAATTGTTGTTCAATCAGGAAAGCAAATAGTTTATCAAGGCTTGTTGTTGCCTCCAGCAGCTCGTTAAGTGCTTTTACTTTATGTAGACTCACTTTTTCCCCCAATTTATCTTGTTCCACAAGCGTTCATGGCCAACATAAAGCATCATTTTTGTTACCAATTCAATCCCTCCAATTGAGAGCGCAAAAGAGATCTCGCCTGTAATAATATAGCTGATAATTATGGTGTCTAGCGTACCAATTATACGCCAACTCATAGATTTTATTAGCGAACGAGACCATCCTTCTTTAGATTTAGATGCCCTCTTCTTTTTTTCCGATATAAATAGTTGTTCTACTAACATATTACTTTAAGATTGGTTGACAAATATAACAAATACTACTAAACAGATAGGATATATATTATTTATTTTTTTAACTTTGAATATGATTTCAAATAAATGTAAATATGCAATTAGGGCTTTGGTGCATATCGCTAATAATGAGCAAGATGACAAGCCCGTCATGACATCCGATATTGCTCATGAACAGCAAATACCACGTAAATTTTTGGAAATAATTTTACGAGAATTACGTAACAACCGCATTTTGGAGAGCAAACGGGGTAAGGACGGAGGCTTTAGATTGCTGCGAGCTGCCGAAGATATTAGCCTGACGGAAGTAATGCGAATCATAGACGGGCCCATAGCCATGCTGCCTTGCGTTTCGCTTAATTACTACCGCAAATGTGACGAATGTGAAGAGGAGTCATGTGAAATCAAAGGCGTTTTTGAGCAAGTCCGTGACAGAACACTAGACATTCTAAACGGTCAAACGATTAAATCCCTAACTTTGTCTTGATTAACAACAACTTATGAAAGGCCGTATTGCTCTTTTATTGGCTTTATTTACGCTATTTCTATCTACGGAAAGCAGCTTTATGCTGCATTTTTGCCACAATCAATTTGTCGCTGCTTCTGTAAATAAGGAAATTTCCACTTGTTGTAAGAAAAAAGAGCACCCTGGACCTGTGGTCCGTGGAATTTGTTGTGAATTGTCTTCATTTGATACGCAATTAAATGATACGGTTCTAAACGACAACAGTATAGCAATTATGTTACCCACATACTTTGCTGTTATATATGAAGCATCGGAAGTTGTTGTTGTCTTAAAGGATCGTCTTCATCAGCATATTACTCGGCCGCCACCTAGGCTCTCAAAGAGAGACTTACAAACACTCTATGCGCAATATTTGATTTGATGCAGCAAACAATGCTATAAAATTGTTTGTTTCATTAAATTATTTATCATGTTAAAATCTTATTTAGTACTCTTTTATGTGTTTTTTTTAGGTGTTGTTAGCGCCCAGTATCAGGTTTCAGGCTCTATATACAGCAAAGAAAACAACATTCAATCGCCACTTGTTGGCGCTAGCGTGTATTGGGAAAACTCAACTTCTGGTACTGTTAGTAACGATGACGGCTATTTTTCTTTAGTCCAAAGCCCTGAAAACACGGTGTTAGTAATTTCTTACTTAGGCTTTAAAACAATCAAATTAACTTCTGGTTTTGACAAGCCCATTGAAGTAATTTTAATTTCTGATACTTCCGCTGCTCTAAATGAAGTGACGGTATCACAACGCAGGAAAGCACTGCAGCGGGCTGTTTTTACGCCCAAAAACGTAAGCATCATTGGGAGTGCCGAATTGCTCAAAGCAGCCTGTTGTAATCTCTCAGAAAGTTTTGAGACCAATCCCTCTATTGATGTCAACTTTGCCGATGCCTTGACAGGAAATAAGCAAATTCAAATGTTGGGACTTACAAGTCCATATATTTTATTTACGCAGGAGAACATTCCAAATTTGAGGGGTAGCAACCAAACTTTTGGACTAAGTTTTACACCCGGCACTTGGGTTGAAAGTATTCAAATCACAAAGGGAGCAGGCGCCGTAAGCAGCGGATATGAGAGTATTTCTGGTCAAATCAACGCGGAACTCATCAAGCCTTTAACGGCACCGCCCTTGTTTGTAAATGGGTATCGTTCTGCAAATGGAAGAACAGAAATTAACCTACAAGGCAAATATGACTTGTCTTCTAAATGGGCAACTTCCCTTTTTGTACATGCCAATAAACGCGCGCAACTAACAGATAATAACAACGATGGTTTTCTAGATGCACCCCTTTCTGAGCAACTTAATGTGTTGAGTCGTTGGCAGTATATTGACCCTGAAAAGGGTTGGGCTGCTTTTGCCAGCTTTAAGGCGTTAACAGATTCAAAGCAAATAGGTGAATTGGCGTATGTTCCCGATTTGCACAAATCCAAAAGTCAATATTGGGGTGGTGAACTCGATACTGATATATGGGAGTTTAACCTCAAAACAGGCTATGTAGACCCAGAAATTCCATATAGGAGTGTTGGTTTTCAATCGGCTATAAGCCACCACAAACAAGTGGCATATTTTGGTAACAAGAACTACAGCGTTAGCTATTCCAGCTTTTTCCATCATCTGGTTTATCAATCTATTTTGAGCAATACACTTCATAAATTTAAGATCGGTTTACAGCATATGGTGGATGTTTATGACGAAACCATTTTAACCACAGATATTACTAGAAATGAAACCAATTTGGGTGCTTTTTTTGAATATAATTACGATGGCACAGCAGGTTTTAATGCAATTATTGGGGCAAGAGTTGACCACCATAATGTTATGGGCACTTTTGTTACACCTCGTATTCATTTGCGTCATGCTTTCTTCGATGACAAATCTGTGTTGCGTATTTCTGCAGGAGCAGGAAGGCGCATCGCTAGCATATTTGCTGAAAATCAAAAGTTTTTGGGTAGTCAGCGGAAATTGTTCCTTGCACAACCTACACAGCCCATGTACGGTTTGTTGCCAGAGCGGGCTTGGAATTATGGACTGAGCTGGATTCAAAAAGTTATGCTTGTGGATAGACCTTTTGATTTAATTTTAGATGTTTACCGAACTCAGTTTGTAAATAGGGTAGTGGTAGACTGGGAAACGCCAGGTGCGATATCTTTCTATAACCTTGACGGCAAAAGCCATGCCCAAAGCATACAACTCTCTGTAAATACATCTTTGAATGATCACATAGACCTTCGCTTTGCCTATAAAGCATTTGATATAAAAACGGAGTACAGATCTGGACTTAAGCGGGTTCCGTTGCAAGCTGAAAATCGTTGGTTTGCTTTTGTGGGGTATAATTCTGTTTTAGAGGAGGGTAAGCAATGGCGTGCTGATATAACGCTTCACCGTGTTGGCAAGCAACGACAAGTGGCATCTTTTACCACACCTTCAAATTTTGCAGCAGGTTTTTCACTGTTAAGTATGCAATTAACACGTCAATTTTCAAATCAGTTCTCTGTGTATGTCGGTGCTGAAAACCTACTTGATGTCAAACAGACAGATGCTATTTTATCATCTGATGACCCGTTTGGCGCAGCATTTGATAGCAGTCAGTTGTATGCTCCTGTTTTTGGCGGAATGCTCTATGCTGGATTTCGTTTTAACCTTTAAATTAGTACTATGAATATCAAATTAATAAGTATGTTGTTTTTTGCTACAATCGCAGTAGCGCAAACACAAAAAGAAAATATAGAAGTTTTTGGCAATTGTAATATGTGTAAAATGCGCATAGAAAAAACTGCTTTGAAAACAAAAGGGGTAAAATATGCCAATTGGACAGCTGAAAGTCAACAGCTTACGCTAATTTATAATGCTAAAAAAACCAGTCCTAAAAGTGTGGCTAAAAACATAGCTGATGTAGGTCATGATGCGGATAGCATCGTAGCTACTGAAGAGGCTTACAATGCGTTGCCCGCTTGTTGTTTGTACAGAACCGTTTCAAAGCACTAAGCTTAGCTTTATTAACGGGTAAATGCCTTACAAGGGTTTGGATTTTTTTAAATTAATCAAGGAATTGCTGCTGGAATTTTGGAAAAAGGATCAAAATCGAACAGCGCCTTATGTTTTAGCTTTATGCAAGTTTCTTGTCAATCATAATAACAAGCGAACTCAAAACAAACATAATACAAGCGGGTAAGAATTTAATTGCTTCGTCACCAACCTTAAAGTGCATGGCAATCGCACCCACCATAAGCGCGGCCATAAGCCCAGCTGCAGGAATAATGGTTTTTTTGTTGAACAACCCAATTAACAAACCTAAGGCTGCTAGTATTTTAAGACCTCCAACCACGTAGACCATGGTTTCGCTAAGGCCGTATGCGGCAAATTCTTCAACCATATTGGTCGCATCGCCACCTCGGTATATGGTGGCTTTTCCAAACCTAAAAAACCATACGTTAAGAACAACTGCGGCAACTGTAAGCATTGAAATTTTCTGTAAAACTTTCATTTTTCTAAGATTTTTGTGATTTAAATATATACAAATTTAAAATAAGGTACACCAAAGCAGGTGAAGATTGTAGTACACTATCTCCAATATATATTCTTGTACCCAGTGCTCCACCCATGAGCAAGACAAGGAATAGGGCAGCATATTTCCCAATAGCACTGTAATAAAAGCCAAGAAGAACTCCTATCCCCAATAAGGACTGAAAGATTGCTATTGACACTCTGTAATCGCCAAATCCGTATCGTGTAAACTCTGCAATATAAAAAGGATGGAGGATTGCAATTACGCCGTAGAATAGATGCGAAAAGCCGCAAAAGAAAATAATGGTTCTTTTAATCATGCTGCAAATGTAGGCTATTATATATAGCTCGATGTTAGCCCTGACCGTTGGGCAGCTTGTTTTTTGGTTTTATTGTTTTTAGGGTAGCTCATGATTGAAAATAATTAAATCAAAAAACCCACAACCGGAGTTGTGGGTTATCTTTAGCGGAGAAAGAGGGATTCGAACCCCCGGAGGTGTGACCCTCAACAGTTTTCAAGACTGCCGCATTCGACCACTCTGCCATTTCTCCAACGGGTGCAAATATAACCTCTTTTTTTGTTTCTGAAAGCCCATTTTAAAA
>JAQWKF010000084.1 GCA_029247985.1 Flavobacteriaceae bacterium | reverse complement strand
ATAGCTGATTTTCGGGCCTACAGTCAATGCGGTGTTAGAGGGAAGCGTCCAAGGCGTTGTTGTCCATGCCAATACGTACAAAGGGGTGTCGCTACGCAAGGCCTCTGGGAGCGTATTGTCAATGGTTTCAAACTGAGCGGTAACTGAAGTGTCGCTTACATCTCGATAACATCCTGGTTGATTTAACTCGTGAGAAGATAGTCCCGTTCCCGCCATTGGAGAATACGGCTGTATGGTATATCCTTTGTAGATGAGCCCCTTTTTGTAGAGGGTTGATAATAACCACCATACAGATTCCATGTATTTTGAAGTGTAGGTGATGTAAGGATCTTCCATGTCTACCCAATATCCCATTTTTTTGGTAAGATCGTTCCATACATCCGTATACCGCATAACCGCTTCTCGGCAAGCCTTATTATATTCGGATATACTTATGGTTTTTCCTATATCTTCTTTCGTAATACCAAGCTCTTTTTCAACTCCGAGCTCAACGGGTAAGCCATGTGTGTCCCAGCCTGCTTTTCGTTTAACTTGAAAGCCTTGTTGTGTTTTATAACGACAAAAAATATCCTTTAAAGCACGTGCTAAAACGTGGTGAATCCCGGGTAAGCCATTTGCAGAAGGTGGACCTTCATAAAACACAAAAGGTGGGCGTCCTTCCCTTGTAGAAACACTTGCTTCAAAGGTTAGGTGCGTTTCCCAAAAAGCCGTAATTTCTTCAGCTGTTGCGGGTAAATCAAGATGTGAATAGGTCGGAAACAAAATTTCTTGCTAAAATTATGCTTGCGAAAGTAACCATTTTAAGGCGAAAAATGATGCTTTACAGGTTTCTAGTCATTACAATCGATAGCGCAGAACCAACCTTAGGCTTTTCCCTGGCGCAGAAACCCCAGAGGCAAATTCTTTATAATGGGTATCAAAAAGGTTAAATACCCCTCCTGACAAATTAAAATTTGGATTGATGGGATAAACAAAATTAAAATCAAAACGATGCCAAGCGGGAGTCCCTGCATAAGAGCCATCTGACAGCAATGGTGTTTCTTCTAAACCGTCTTCTCCCCATGGACTGTAGGCGCTTGGTCGTTTAGCTTTTGTATAATTCCATTCCATTCCTAAAGTCCATTTTCTGATTCTTAAATCCACTTTTTGGGTAGTGAATAATGGCATTATAGATGGAAGATTTCCACTTAGGTTGTTACCGTCACCTTTTGTTAAAGTCAATGCCCCTGTATAGTGCAGTTTAGAAGAAACTTGCCATTGGGCTTGTGCGCTAAACCCATAAACACTAACCCGGCCAAGGTTGGTGTTTGACACAATCTTGACCTCTTCGCCAGAAAAAATAATCGTATCTGTTTTCAGTGTAGATAGATCGTCATAAATGTGATAGGTACCCCGTGCTATATAGTCGTATATGTTGGCATAATAGCCATTCAGCTCAAAAAAGGATCCGTCTTTCCAAAGACGCTTAATTCCGAGTTCCGCGCTAACGATATACTCTGGACTAAGCTTCATGTTTGGTACGGTTAAAACCCCATTATGTTCGCGCGTTTTGCCTAGGTCATCAATATTTGGAGATCTAAATCCTGTTGACATCAATGCCTTTAGCTGCCAATTGGCATTGGGTTGATGGGTGTACCCTAAAGTAAGGTTTGATGCACCGTTTTTCTGATTAACGTGCGCTAATCGTGCATCTATTAAGGCTTGCTCTGTCCACGACGCGTCGAGTTCTGTACGGGTATGCCTTGCTCCAAAAGCCAATGTGCTGTTTGGGTTGATATCATACCTGAAATCTACATATGCGGCAAAGGTGGTATAGGTACTTCCGCCACTTGGATAGCGGGTGGCTATTGGTGTCTTTACGGTTAGGCCTATGATTTGATTTCCGTCAACAGCTAGTGTTTGGCTAAAAGCGGTCGATTTCACCTCATTATGTGTAAGCTCTAATCCGTATGACCAATCAAACCCCTTAGCAAAACTGGCTTTAAAGTCAGCGTTGAGGCTGTAAACACCAAGGTTTTCACGTTGTGTATGTCTGTCTAGGCTGCTAAATTTTCTTTTGATGCGAGACTCCTCTAAAAACTGGGCAGCAGCAATAATTTTTCCAGACTGTAGCCAGGGGCGGGTTCCAATGAAGTTTATTTGAGGAGAAATTAGCCATCTTTTTTGGGGTCCATACTCCCACCGTGCAAAACGTAATTCCCCATCTTGCTTTTCAGAAAGCTTGTCAAATCTTGGAATATTTCCAGAATTTGAACCTTGCAAATTAAGCGTGAATTTAAGCCCTGTGTCGCTGTGATAGACCCATTTTTGTAAAAGGTCTACTTGCTCATACCCCGTGTTGCGCTGCTTGTTTGGGTCGCTGTTTGGGGTTGGCGTTGCAGTATAGTTTGACGATGTGTTTTCTGAGTACGCCTGTACCTCTGCCCAGTTTTCATATCCATGTGTTCGTCTTTTCCCCATAACAATATCTCCATAATGAGCATAAGAGATATATTGAAGCATGGCCCATTTAGAGGCGCTGTATTCAAATAGAGCCGATTGCTTCCTTGTGTTTTGGTTAAAGTCGTAAGAGGAGGTGCCAGAAAAACTTATTTTTTTATCTTGATTAATCAGCGGGGTTCGGGTATAAAAGTGAATAACTCCACCTAAGGCATCAGATCCATAGCCAACAGAAGAAGGGCCGAATATAACTTCTGCCCGTTCCAGGCTCAAGGGGTCCACACTAAGTGCATTGTGAAGGTGACCTGAGCGAAATATCGCATTGTTCATCCGCACGCCATCAACAACTAAAAGTACTCGATTTGCTTCAAATCCTCTTAAAACAGGGCTACCACCGCCGCCTTGTGATTGCTGCACTCGGACGCCTGGAATTTTACGCAACAAAACGGCCGTGTTCTCAGGGCTTTGCTTTTCTATTTCAGCTTTGGCAATAATCCCTATTTGTTGAGCCAAACGTTTCTTGCTGGTACTGGCTCTTGCAACCGACAAAACGATTTCGCCCAATTGCTCAGTGTCAGGCGTCATCCAAATAATTTGACCTGATTTGATTTGATTTTTAGAAATGATATGAGGTAGATATCCTATGTGAGAAAATGAAATGCTTGCATTGTCAGCAAATGCATCGAGTTTGGCTGAACCATCGAAGTCTGTTGTTTCAAAATGAGCGCCGTCCTGATCTACAATTGTAACACTAGGAAGAACTTCAAGAGTTACCGCGTCTTTGACTAAAACCTGCTGTGCAAAACCACAAAAACAGATAAAAAAGAATAGGCTAATCGTTAAAAACCTCATATAAAATATCTAATGATTTAGGCGGTCTGAATGACTGCACATGCAATTGATAATAGCGCATAAGCAACCGCAATAAGCGTCTTCTTTGGTCAGCATTGGCCGAAATCTTATCAATCTTATCAAATTTCGTACCTAAGTAGCTTTTTAGCATTTCGATTTCTTGACCTGATACACATTCCTTGCCGCTTGCTTGGGCGGCAAACCGTCCGTTTTCAAGATCAAAATAAGGTTGTGTTATATGGGCTTTATCTGGGTAAAAACCAAGGTATTTGGTAAGTTGTATGAGTACAAACACGTGGGCGTTGGCTATGTGCGTACGTGTATCAATCCATATTAAGGCGTGCTCTAAAAAACGATAAAGAGACTGGTTTTCTTCCTCTTCTTTTAATACGGAACGAAAAACTTCGGCAAGAAAAATACATATACTTGACTTAACAACATCGGTTGAAATCGTAGCATAGGGGTGTATAACTTTTGCCGCTTTTAAGATAGGTAGTCGTGTGCTTTTTGGTGTACTAGACAAAAGCTCAAGCTGTGTCAAAGGCTGGAACATTCCCATTGAAAGCGTTTTGTTTTTCTTTTTTGAGCGTGCTCCTTTGACCACATAAGATCG
>JAQWKF010000068.1 GCA_029247985.1 Flavobacteriaceae bacterium | reverse complement strand
TGGCGTTTTAAATAACGAATCCGAGTCTGATGCCATTCAGATTTCAGGACTTATCTGTAAAAACTTCAATACTGGATTTTCACGCGAAGCCGCAGACAGTTCTTTGTTTGATTTTTTCGAAAAGCAACAACTCGTTGCCATTTCTGAAATAGATACACGTGCACTTGTCAGTTATATACGTGACAACGGTGCTATGAATGCCATAATCTCAACACAAACTGAAGACTTAGCTGCATTAAAAAAACAACTCGCAGATGTGCCATCCATGAAAGGATTAGCCCTTGCACCTAAAGTTTCCACATCCGAACCCTATTATGTGGGTGATGCAGACGCTCCTTTGAAGGTTGCTGCCTTGGATTTGGGTATCAAGAAAAACATCTTGCGCAATCTTGCCAGCAGAGGTGTCTTTATTAAGGTTTTTCCATTGAACACTACGTTTGAGGCCATGAGCGATTGGAATCCTGACGGTTATTTCTTGTCCAATGGACCTGGCGATCCAGAACCTTTGCATGCTGCTCAGGTTGTTGCCTCCAAGATCATTGACAAAGGACTTCCTTTGTTTGGCATCTGTTTGGGACATCAAATTATTGCACTTTCTCAAGGGATTTCAACCTATAAAATGCTCAACGGTCACCGTGGCATCAACCACCCCGTACTTAATATTGAAACGGGTAAGGGCGAAATCACCTCTCAAAACCATGGTTTTGCTATTAATAGAGCAGAAACAGAAACACACAAGGATGTGGTCATTACACACAAGCATCTTAACGATGATACTGTTGCTGGTATACGCATTGAAGGCAAGCCTTGCTTCTCCGTGCAATATCACCCTGAGGCAAGTCCAGGGCCACACGATTCATCCTATTTATTTGACCAATTTATTTCACATATTAACAACCACAAAAAGCAAGCATCATGAGTATCATTTTAAATGTACATGCACGTCAAATCTTTGATTCCAGAGGAAACCCAACCGTAGAGGTTGATGTAATAACTGATACTGGAACCATGGGTCGTGCGGCTGTACCTTCTGGTGCATCAACTGGAGAACACGAGGCCGTAGAATTACGTGACGGAGGAGATGCCTATATGGGTAAAGGCGTTTTACAAGCGGTTAAAAACGTAAACCAAATCATTTCTCCAGAGCTGCTAGGCGCCTCTGTTTTTGAGCAAGAGGAGATCGACCAAATTATGATTGATTTGGATGGTACACCAAACAAGTCTAAGCTTGGGGCCAATGCCATTTTGGGTGTTTCACTAGCCGTTGCCAAAGCAGCTGCAAACGAATTGGGACTACCCCTATATCGCTATATTGGTGGCACACGAGCCATCACCCTTCCTGTTCCCATGATGAACATCATTAATGGCGGCTCACACTCTGATGCGCCTATTGCATTTCAAGAATTTATGATAATGCCCGTAAAAGCAGTTTCGCTTTCACATGCATTACAAATGGGAACGGAAATTTTCCATAACCTTAAGAAAGTACTTAAAGGAAGAAATTTGAGTACTGCTGTTGGCGATGAGGGTGGATTTGCCCCTACACTTGGTGGAACTGAAGATGCCTTGGATACTATTTTATTGGCCATTGAAAAATCAGGCTATAAGCCAGCAGAGGAGGTTATGATTGCATTGGATTGTGCTGCTGCTGAATTTTATGTAGACGGTAAGTATGATTACTCAAAATTTGAAGGTGAAAGCGGCAAAGTACGTTCTTCTCAAGAGCAAGCAGACTACCTTGCTTCATTGGCAGAAAAATACCCTATTGTTTCTATTGAAGACGGTATGGACGAAAACGACTGGGAAGGATGGAAATACCTCACGGAGAAAATTGGCGATAAAGCACAATTGGTTGGCGATGATTTATTTGTTACGAACGTAACCCGCTTGAGCCGTGGTATAGAAGAAGATATAGCAAACTCCATTTTGATAAAGGTAAATCAAATCGGTTCTTTATCTGAAACCATAGCGGCAGTTCAAATGGCACAAAACGCAGGCTATACCTGTGTGATGTCACACCGCTCTGGAGAAACAGAAGACAATACGATTGCAGATTTAGCCGTTGCCTTAAACACAGGTCAAATCAAAACAGGTTCACTATCACGAAGTGACCGTATGGCAAAATACAACCAGTTGTTACGTATTGAAGAAGAGTTAGGAAGAATCGCATTTTATCCTCAAGATAAAGCGTTTAAAGTGAAACGTTAATTATATTATCGAAATTAAAAAATGGCAAAATTTGCAAAATTATCCTATGATGGTAAGTCAGTTGACTTCCCTTTGGTTGAAGGAACTGAAGACGAACTTGCAATCGACATCAAGTCTCTGCGTGCTGCAACCAACCTAATCACTCTTGATCCAGGTTTTAAGAATACAGGATCCTGCCAAAGTGCCATCACTTTTTTGGACGGAGAAAAAGGTGTGCTTCGCTATCGTGGATATGACATTGAAGATTTGGCAAAAAATGCTGATTTTTTAGAAGTAGCCTTTTTACTCATTTTCGGTGAACTTCCCACCTCAGAACAGCTAGATAAATTTTTAGTAGACATAAAGGAAGAGTCTTATATTGATGAGGACTTAAAGAAGATACTTGAAAGCTTTCCAAGTGCTGCACACCCAATGGGAGTGCTATCTTCACTTACAAGCGCCTTAACAGCATTTAACCCAAAAACCTTT
>JAQWKF010000055.1 GCA_029247985.1 Flavobacteriaceae bacterium | reverse complement strand
GCTCAGTTATTGAAATAAAGGAGTTTAAAATTGGGAATGATTTTAGTACATTTACAATGCTATGAAATTAAACTTGTCCGCTGCCGGTATTACATTTACGCAACACATACCCAAGCATCAAACGCCTTTCGAACGTCTTTTTGAAATTTTCAAAGAGTTGATTACGCATACTTCTGGCGATTTTGACGAAGCCATTGATTGGTTGCGTGAACTGGACAAGGAATATGGGCTAACCAATTCAGAATATACCATAGATGATTTTATCGAAGACCTCTTAAAACGTGCTTATATACAGCCAAAAGGCGATGGCACTGGCGATGGAAAAGGAATGTCCCTCACTGCAAAAACAGAAAAACTGTTGCGTGAACACGCGTTAAAGCAAATTTTTGGCAAACTCAAAAAAGCAGGTAACGGCAACCACAAAACCAAAAGTACGGGGCAGGGCGCAGACGATACAGGCGAATTTAAAGCCTATCAATTTGGCGATCCCCTTGAGAAAATATCCATGACCGAAAGCTTGCGCAACGCACAAATACGTACGGCAGGAGATGATTTTACCTTGCATCACGACGACCTAGTAGTTGAGGATAGTTACTACAATACCCAAATGAGCACGGTTTTGATGATTGACATCAGCCATAGCATGATTTTATACGGCGAAGACCGCATAACCCCAGCAAAAAAAGTAGCCATGGCACTTGCAGAGTTTATCACCACACGATATCCAAAAGACACCCTAGATATACTGGTGTTTGGAAACGATGCCTGGCCCATTGCACTCAAAGATATTCCTTACTTGCAAGTAGGACCTTATCACACCAACACTGTTGCGGGCCTGACGCTAGCTATGGATTTGTTGCGGCGAAGGAAAAACAGTAATAAGCAAATTTTTATGATAACAGACGGCAAACCCAGCTGTCTCAAAAACCCTGATGGGACATACTACAAAAACAGTATGGGGCTTGATGACCACATTGTGGACAAGTGTTACAATATGGCACGACAGGCGCGAAAGCTTCACATCCCAATCACCACGTTTATGATTGCTCAAGACTCCTATTTAAAAGAATTTGTACGAAACTTTACAGAAGCAAACAAAGGCAAGGCATTTTTTACAGGCCTAAAAGGCTTGGGCGAAATGATTTTTGAAGACTATGAACAGAACAGAAAAAAACGATTGAGATAAATGAAAAAAAGCAAGACACTAGGAGACCTAAAAAAAACGGATTACAAATCCCTTTCCATTCAACAAGAACTGGCAAAAAACCTAAGGGCACGTCTGCAAAGTGGAGCGTCAACATTTGATGGGCTTTTGGGCTATGAAAACACAGTTATTCCCGATGTAGAACGCGCATTGCTTTCCGGTCATAGTATCAACTTACTTGGATTGAGAGGCCAAGCTAAAACAAGACTTGCACGACAACTCACACAACTTTTAGACGAATGGGTACCTGTAGTGGAAGGGTCTGAAATAAACGATGACCCTTTAGCGCCCATAAGTAATGTTGCCAAGGGACTAATAGCAGAAAAAGGAGACGATACCCCTATCGTTTGGCTGCATCGTGACAATCGTTTCTTTGAAAAACTAGCTACACCAGATGTAAGTGTAGCCGATCTAATAGGCGATGTAGATCCTATTAAAGCAGCCAATCTAAAGCTGTCCTATGCCGATGAGCGCGTGATTCATTTTGGTATGATTCCAAGAGCTCATCGATGCATATTTGTCTTAAATGAATTACCTGACTTACAAGCACGGATTCAGGTAGCACTTTTCTCCATATTACAAGAAAAAGAAATTCAGATACGTGGCTTTAAACTTCGACTACCTATTGAAACCCAGTTTGTTTTTACTGCCAACCCTGAAGATTATACCAATCGGGGAAGTATTGTAACCCCGCTTAAAGATCGTATTGGTTCTCAAATTTTGACGCACTATCCGCACAACCTTGCTACGGCCAAGGCCATAACTCGGCAGGAAACCCATACCAACAAAGTAGTGCAAGAGGCAATTCATGTTCCAGAATTGGCTCGTGATATTTTAGAGCAGATAGGTTTTGAAGCAAGAAAAAGTGAATATGTAGATGCTAAAAGTGGTGTGAGTGCTCGAATGAGCATCACGGCTTTTGAAAACCTAATGAGTGCTGCAGAACGTCGTATGCTGTTGTCTAGCGAGCAAAACACCTGCATCAGAATGTCTGATTTTTTGGGAATTATCCCTGCCATAAATGGGAAAGTGGAATTGGTCTATGAAGGAGAGCAAGAAGGAGCAGAGCAGATTTCTTTTCACTTAATTAACCAAGCTGTAAAAACCTTATTCCCAAGCTATTTTCCAGAAATTAAGAAGTTAGAGAAACAAGACGAAGAAGGTCCTTATGACCAGTTATTGGGATGGTTTTACTCAGACAATGAATTATTTCTAGAAGACAGCCTTCCTGATAATATATATCACGATACCTTAAAAGGCGTTCCCAACTTAAAAGAACTTGTGACGATACACCAAGCAGATTGCCTCACAGAAGACCAATTTTTTATGATGGAATTTTTATTGTGGGGGCTTGAGGCAAACAAAAAGCTAAACAAATACCGAACCATGGAAGGCTTTCAGTTTAAAGATGGCCTAGGGAACCTATTGGCTGGACTCTGATAGACTCCAACGGGAAGTTTGTCAAATCAACTTTTCTGGCTTGAGCCCTAATTAAAGTTTAATGCGTTGTCAATTAGCGCAAGGTGTGAATATGCTTGGGGGAAGTTCCCAAGCAGTCTTTTTGAGCTAAAATCTATATCTTCACTAAAGAGCCCCAAGTGGTTGCTGTAGCCCAGCAATTTATCAAAAAGCATCTTCGCGTTTTCTTCTTCTCCAATTTTATATAAGCTATTGATAAACCAAAATGTGCAGACTGTAAAGGACGAACTGGGCAAGCCAAAATCGTCTTCGTTTTTGTAGCGATACAAAAGGCCTTCATGCATCAATTCTTTTTCAATGGCCTTAACCGTTTTGACGTATTTAGGGTCTTTACCTTCAATAAAGCCATAATATTCCATCAATAAAACAGATGCGTCAAGATGTTCGGATTGGTAAGATTGTGTAAAGGCCTGTTTTTCTTTATTCCAGGCGTTGTTCATGATGTCGTTGTGTATTTCTTCTCGAAGTGACTCCCATTTGGTCGCAGACTTACCACCTTCAATCAGCTTTGAGATTTTTATGGCCCGATCAACGGCTACCCAACACAAGAGCTTAGAAAAGGTGAAGTGGCGATCTTCATGCCGAAACTCCCAAATCCCCTTATCAGCCAGTTGCCAATTTTTTCGCACCACCCAAACAATAGACTTTACAATGGTCCACAGTTCCTCGTGCTTTTCATCATCTTGTGTGTAGCTTTCAATCTGATATTGAATAACATCCATCAAAATCCCATAAATGTCGTTTTGCTTTTGGACGTAAGCCGCATTGCCAACGCGTACGGGTTTTGAGCCTTGATAACCGTCAAGATGCGCCAAGGTTTCTTCGGTTAAAGTTTTTTCTCCGCTGATACCGTACATGATCTGCAGTTTTTCATTTTTGTCGGGAACTAAATCTATAATATACCGGATAAAGTTTTTGACAATTTGGTTGTGCCCCAGCTTTGCAATTACTTTGATCACCATTGAAGCGTCTCTAATCCAGCAAAAACGATAATCCCAATTCCGTACTTCGCCAATGGTTTCGGGCAACGAAGTAGTCGCTGCCGCTAATACCGCACCTGTCTTTTCAAAGGTCAATAACTTCAAGGTCATTGCACTTCGTAATATTTCTTCGTTGTAGTGCTTAAAGGAAGGTGTTTTATGACACCAATTTAACCAGTAAACTTTGGTGCGCTCAAACTCATAGCAAGTATGCTCTAGTGTAGGTATATGTATTTTTTCATTGTATGACACACTCATAAAGTGGTCTTGTGTAAGTGTTAGTTCGGCACCATTTAGAATGGCATTTTTATCTAAATCGGTGTATAAAAACAAGGTATCGTAGTTTTTGTCGTCTACCACACTAACAAGAAAATGGGGTTTGACAAAGTTTTTTGTTTCACCAAGAGCATATTCCAATCGCGGGTCATAAATAACACGATATTTAGGCGCTCCTTTTAAATGCCTTAACAACCGAGTGATTTCGGGCGGTGCATAGTAGACATTGTCCTCTTTTTTATAGCGAGGCATGTAGTCAACGACCTCAAAAGCATCGTGTCCGTTAGAAAAACGCGTGCACAAGATGCTGGTTTTTTCAATATAAAATTGTGAAATAGAATAACTTTCGTCACACGAAATTTTAAATTCTCCTCCAATTTTTTGATCGAGAATTTTTCCAAAAACAGAGGCAGAATCAAATTGTGGTAAACAACACCATTCTATTGAGGAATCTTCATTTATAAGGGCCGCAGATTTACAATTTCCAATTATCCCGAAGTTTAGGCTGTCAGCATGCTTTGCACCATTTTTTTTTGACATACATTGTGGTTCAAAATGTTTACTTAAAAGTTGTTAATGGCCAAGAACATCATCGTTTCAAATCGCCTTCCCATTAGAATATCTAAGGTAGAAAATTCTTTCAAATTTACCGCGACAAGCGGTGGATTAGCTACTGGGATGAAATCCGTACACGAACACGAGAATTCGTTGTGGGTAGGTTGGCCAGGAATTGGCATAGATGAAATTGCACCTGAAGCTTGGGTACCGCTAGCTAAGGGGCTTGAAGAAAATAATTATGCCCCTGTCCTTTTGGACAAAGAGGAGGTGGAAAATTTCTACTATGGCCTTGCCAATAAATGCCTCTGGCCCCTATTTCATTACTTCATAGAAATTTCAACATTCAGTGAGACACATTGGGAAACCTATGTTGAGGTAAACAAAAAATTTAGTCAAAGTGTAATTGATAAAATTGCACCTGGCGATACCGTTTGGATACACGATTATCAGCTGATGCTGTGCCCTAAAATGATAAAAGATGCACGTCCAGATGTCAACATTGGGTTTTTTCTACATATCCCTTTTCCTTCATTTGAAATTTTTAGGACATTCCCTTGTCGCGAAGCCCTTTTAGAAGGAATGCTTGGAGCTGACTTAATAGGCTTTCATACCTATGATTACGAACGTCATTTTTTAAGCTCTGTGCGACGTATTCTACGCAAAGAAGTACAATTTAATAGGGTAATTAACGGCTTTCGTGAAGTGGTCGTAGACACGTTTCCTATGGGAATTGATTACGAAAAATTTCACCTTAAGGCAAAGCAACACCTTGCGCAAAAGGAAAATGAAAAATCGGAGTTAAAAAAACAATTAGAGCTTCACAGAAAAGGTGCCGAATCGGGGAAATTGATTCTTTCTATCGACCGACTAGACTACACCAAAGGGGTGGTAAACCGCATTGAGGCTTTTGATCTTTTCTTGACCAAATATCCAGAATATTTAGAGAAAGTTCGCTTGCTGATGCTGACCGTCCCTTCTCGCTCGGATGTGCCTGAATATGCCAAATTGAAAAAAGAAACCGACGAGCTAGTAGGTAGAATTAACGGCAAATACGCAACGGTTAATTGGACCCCTATTTGGTATTACTATCGAGCAATGAGTTTTGACGATTTAATAGATCTATACATGACATCAGACATTGCCATGATAACTCCCGTTCGAGACGGAATGAATCTTGTTGCTAAAGAGTTTATTGCTTCTCGAGTTTCGGGTGATGGGGTGTTAATTTTGAGCGAGATGGCAGGCGCTTCTAAAGAACTATTCGAAGCTATTCTTATCAATCCCTTTGATAAAAATGCCATGGCAGATGCTTTGCTGAAAGCCATAACCATGCCTATTGAGGAACAAAAACAACGCAATATCGGAATGCAAAAACGATTAAGTCGATACACCGTTGATTATTGGGCAAAAGACTTTATGAAAGCACTTCAATCTAAAAACGAGATCAAAGAGGAGATACAAATCCCTAAAATTCATAATGGAATCCAGCAAAAATTGGTTCAAGCCTTTGCTAAGGCGAAGAACAAGATGATTTTTTTGGATTATGACGGCACCTTGGTTGCCTTCAATGAAAAACCTGATTTAGCAATACCAGACACCAATTTATTATCAATAATCGATACGCTTTGTAAGCTCCCCAATACCGATGTTGCCATAGTAAGTGGCAGAGATCAGGCATTTTTAGACAAGTGGTTTGCAAAGCTCCCAGTTACACTCGTGGCAGAGCATGGACACTACATTAAAAGAAAAGACGCTGAATGGAAAGGAAGTGTCACAGGCAAAAAGGAATGGATGGCAGATGTGTTGCCTATTTTTGAAACATTTACAGATAGAACTCCAGGAACTTTTATTGAAGAAAAGCACAATAGTCTGGTTTGGCACTACAGAAAAACAGACCCCGAACTGGCTGCTGGCAGGGTGGTTGAAATTAAAACGGTTTTATCGAGCCTAATTTCAGATGAAGTAACAATATTAGACATGGACAAAGCTCTTGAAGTTGTAGATCGTCAAGTCAATAAAGGCAGTGCGGTCTTTGAAATCAAAAACCAAGGCGATTATGACTTTATTCTTTGTATTGGCGACGATGTCACAGATGAAAATATGTTTGTGAGCTTGCCCGATCATGCTTACACCGTTAAAGTAGGGCGTAAACCGACAGCTGCCAAATATTATATAGAAAGCGTAGCACAAGTTAAAGCACTATTGTTAGGGATAGTCCCATGATTGAAATGAACCCAAGTCAGCTACTCCTTCATCGTATCAAAGCAGCCTTTCGAGAAATAATCGAAGCTCCATCTTCCTTCACATTTCAAGAAATAAGAAGGTTAAGCGCTCAGCAGTTTCAATCTATTTTTAGTGATTTAAAAGTGCAAATCAAGGGTTCGGAGCACTTACCTTACGAGCAAGGGACTATATTTATTTACAATCACTTGGACAACCACTCCAGCTTGATAGCTGCCGACAACTTTCAAATCACATTGGACAGTCACTACATCAGCGGTATGCTTTACAAATACTATAAAGCGCCTGGTATTCGTGTTGCGCGTCATTCGCTATCACATGAGTCAAATCACAAGGCGTACTATGAACGCTTTAACTATATAAGAGTATATTCTAAAAACTTTACTCCCGACCATTTGAGTAAAAAAGAAGTAAAAAAGGAAAACAAAAAATTTTATGCCTTGGCAGCCAATGCCTTAGAAAACAACACGAGCTTGGTTTTTAGTCCAGAAGGATTATCATACAAAACGGAGGCATCTCCAGGGCCATTTAGCACGGGAGTTTTCAAACTGGCGTGCAGCATGAAAAAGCAGCCCAAAATAGTGCCTTTGGTCATGGTAGACTTTGACAAACTACCCCACAAGGCTACCTATAAATGTCAAGTGATGCCCCCTTTTACAATGGCAGATTATGACATTCACAATCCAAGCGACCCAAGGCTTCCTGAAGTAGTTAAAAAAATCAATAAGAAATATAAAAATTGGATACAAAAACTCCGTTTGGAAGAAGCGCATTTTGAGCGTGAAATAGCGGTCCTAAAAAGAAAAGTGAGCCAATTTAAAAACCAAAAAGCATTGACTGTTTTTTATGGAAGCTCATCAATACGCTTGTGGAAAAACATGGCAGAAGACTTGGCACCACACCAAACGTTAAACTTGGGTTTTGGAGGAGCCTTTATTCATTCGTTATCTCATTATTTTGAAGATTTGTTTGACGACCTAACCCCTCAAAACATCATGCTCTATTTGGGAGGAAACGACTTGACTTTAGGCTTTGACGCTACTAGAATTGTGGCTGATATTACTTCTTTTATTGAAATGATTCACAAAAAGTTCCCCAAGGCCAACATATACAATATATCCATCAAGCCTTCATTTGAACGTGAAAATGAATTAAAGGAAATACGGCATATTAATGCCGGTGTCCAAACGCTTGCTGACAGGCTTCCATATGTACATCAACTGAAACTTTACGAAAAACTAATGGACGGCAATCATATAAGAAGAGACGTCTTACTTCAGGACGGTCTTCACCTAAACGAGCGAGGCTATAGCGCTCTAAAAGAACTTGTTTTGGCAGCGTTAGAAACCAGCGAATGAAGGCTTCCTAAGCAGCGCTATTTTGCTTCTTGATTAGGTTTAGTGCAGAACCTGCTTTAAACCATTCAATTTGTGCTTCATTATAGGTGTGATTTGCCAGTATGGTGTCGGAAGATCCGTCGCTGTGCGCCACCTCAATAGTAAGCTGCTTTCCAGCTGCAAACCCAGATAAGTCAACAAAGTTAAAGGTATCGTCTTCTTGGATGAGGTCATAGTCAGCCTCATTTTCAAACGTAATCCCCAACATACCCTGCTTTTTTAGATTGGTTTCGTGTATGCGGGCAAACGATTTTACCAAAACAACTTTAACTCCCAAGTGTCTAGGCTCCATGGCTGCGTGCTCACGCGAAGAACCTTCGCCATAGTTATGATCACCCACAACAACAGTTTCAATGCCTGCAGCTTTGTATGCACGTTGAACATCTGGCACACCACCGTATTCTCCCGTGAGTTGATTTTTAACAAAATTGGTTTTTTGATTGTAAGCATTTACTGCACCTATCAAGCAGTTGTTTGATATATTATCCAAGTGTCCACGAAAACGCAACCAAGGGCCTGCCATGGAAATGTGGTCTGTGGTACACTTACCAAAAGCTTTGATAAGCAGTTTTGCTCCAGTTAGGTTTTCACCATCCCAAGGCGCAAAGGGTGTTAAGAGTTCCAAGCGTTCAGAGCTTTCGCTTACTTCTACGGAAACACCAGAGCCATCAGCTACAGGTGCCAAATATCCGTTGTCTTCCACGTCAAAACCACTTGGTGGAAGCTCAACTCCCGTTGGGGCTTCAAGACGTACTTCTTCTCCATCTTCGTTGACAAGCACATCTGTTATCGGATTAAAATCCAGTCTTCCTGATATGGCCACTGCGGCTACAATTTCTGGAGAGGCAACAAAGGCATGGGTGTTTGGATTTCCATCTGCGCGCTTAGAAAAGTTTCTGTTAAAAGAGTGTATGATGGCATTTTTTTCTTGCTTGTCTGCACCTGCTCTAGCCCATTGTCCAATACAAGGACCACAGGCATTGGTGAATATGGTTGCGTCTAAATCTTCAAAGATTTCGAGTAAGCCATCTCGTTCTGCAGTGAAGCGCACTTGTTCAGACCCAGGATTGATACCAAAAGTAGCTTTGGTAACTAGTTTTTTGTCTACTGCTTGCTT
>JAQWKF010000053.1 GCA_029247985.1 Flavobacteriaceae bacterium | reverse complement strand
AGACTCCAGTGTTGCTGCCTACTTGTTGCAGCAACAAGGCTATGAGGTCATTGGTTTGTTTATGAAAAATTGGCACGATGACTCGGTAACCCTCTCAGATGATTGCCCTTGGCTAGAAGACAGCAACGATGCGATGTTGGTGGCCGAAAAGCTTGGTATTCCCTTTCAGACCGTTGATTTAAGTAAGCAGTATAAGGAGCGCATTGTGGACTATATGTTCGCCGAATATCAGCGAGGTCGCACACCAAACCCCGATGTGTTGTGCAACCGTGAAATCAAATTTGATGTGTTTTTAGACATCGCTCTATCTTTGGGTGCGGACTATGTGGCTACGGGCCATTATTGTCGGAAAGAAACAGTTGCTTCGGCAGGCTCAGCAACCTTGCTTGCTAAAAATGTTCCGGCAGGCTCAGCAACCTTGCTTGCTAAAAATGTTCCGGCAGGCTCAGCAACCTTGCTTGCTAAAAACATTAATCTTGTCGAGGGTGCTGAGCTTGTCGAGGGTGCTGAGCTTGTCGAGGGTGCTGAGCTTGTCGAGGATGCTGAGCTTGTCGAGGATGCTGAGCTTGTCGAAGTACCTACTTACCGTCTACTAGCAGGCGCAGATGCCAATAAAGACCAGTCTTATTTTTTATGTCAGCTTAGCCAAGCGCAACTTGCCAAAACCTTGTTTCCTATTGGGGAGTTACAAAAAAAAGAAGTGCGTAATATAGCTGCTGAACAAGGATTAGTAACAGCTGAAAAGCGCGATTCCCAAGGCTTGTGCTTTGTGGGCAAGGTAAGCTTACCCGATTTTTTACAACAAAAGCTTACCACCAAAAAAGGGGATATTATTCAAGTCCCAGCTACACATCCCATGTATGCCCAAACACCAGAAAATACGCCTGCTGATCTGGCAAAGAAGTTTGCCTATACTGCTGCTGATGGCAACATTGTAGGCACACACAATGGTGCACACTTTTTTACAGTTGGTCAACGCAAGGGCTTGGCGGTTGGAGGCACCAAGGAACCCCTCTTCGTTTTGGCAACAGACGTTCAAAAAAATTACATTTACGTAGGAGAGGGCAAAGACCATCCGGGATTATACCGCACTGCTTTGTGGATAGATCAAGCAGATGTACATTGGATACGTCCTGACTTGCAAACGGGTCAACCCTTGACTGTGCAGGCACGCATACGTTACCGACAGCCTTTGGCGTCAGCCACACTCCATCCGACAGCAGCTGGGATGTACCTTGTTTTTGATGCCCCCCAATCGGCCATTGCTGCTGGGCAGTTTGCTGCTTGGTATTTAGACAATGAGCTGATTGGCTCTGGTGTGATTGGATAGTAGGGGCTTAACGGTTTTTGTATAAAAAGTAGTGGATTTTAAGCCACTATGCTGTCAGATCGTACCTGTCTTTGATTTATAGTTTTACGTTTCAAAACAGCACCGCCCCCCTGTTATTTATAGACCAAGTTGTGCTTAACGTTTATTTTTTATTCCATTTTACTTGCATGACTAAGTTCAATTCTTATAATAATTCCTGTGACAATAAGAGCCATAATATTCTAATTCTAAGCACCCATTGTTAATAAAACTACTAGATTCAAAACAACAAACCCGTGCACACATGCAGCCCCTTTTTATTTTCAAAACCCAATCATACAGATTAACCCAAATATTGCCGAAACCCCTAAATAAGGGGGGTACCAACTACCAATTTGTCGAGCGGTTTATGAAAAAATTATTGGGGTAGTAAAAACTGCTCCTATGAATCCAATTACACAAATCACTATAATTGCAATTGGTCTTTTTTTCTACTCATGTTCTCGTTTATTTTACCTAAAATTTCTTGTTGTTTCATTTGCATTCCTTTTTTTAATAATAATCTTATAACAATATCCGCCAGCGTTTATGTTATTGCACTAATTCCGCAGGGTGTGTGCTCTACAACTAATTGCATAGCGTTTCTTAGAAATTAGAGATTTTAGGTTTTTTTAGGTGATTAACTCTAAAATAAAAATATATAGCTAAAATAAAATCTATTGTTATACAAAATATATCATAGCCTTGAGGAGTAACTGAACTAAAAAATGGAAACAAAAAATCCCAAATACCGTGTAAAACAAGACCTAATATTATTAAATTAAAGTTCTTCTTATAGCCAAAGTAAGATAGCCCTAAAAATAGTACAACTCCAAAAACAACAATGACAAGTGAAGTAATGTCATGCCAAGAAAAACCTATATAAATAAATGCAATTCCAACTAAGGTTAAAGCGGATATTAACCTCTTTTCTAAATGTTTAAAAACCTCCATTAAAGTAATTACTATTAAAGAGGTAGTAATTCCAACATAAAAACCAATCATTTTTAATATTTAAAAGTTAATTACTAATTTACTTTTGCTAAGTTTTCCTCAGTTTTATTATGATGATGCAAAATATGATATATATTGAATAAGTACAATTCGCGTAATGTGACTTTGCCTAACAATGGATGTGGTAAAAAAATATCATCTAATTCTTCTTCTGATTTTTGACTAAATTTATATACTAATTTATTCACTACATGATTAAGCTGGTTTAGTACCCTTTCTTTTTCATTAATAGTAGTATGCTTAGGCATAAACTTACTTGGAGCTTTTCCACCGCTAATTAAAGATTTTTGATAATCCCTGACAATTTCATTATATGATCTACTAGGACGTTTTGGTCTTCCATATAAAACATGGAGTAAGAGTTTAGGTAACAAAAATAATTTTTCAATGGGCTTTGTGCTTAAATAAACATGTTCTAATTGTTGTCCTGGGCTCCATTTATTGTTTACACTTTTTTCGAAATCTTGGTGAGATAAAATATTTATGAAAGAAATAAAGTCATTAACTTTTACCTTAAGCTCGTTTGTTATTTCTGTTTTTTTCACTTTATTTATTTTTTAAATTCCCAATGTATTCTGTTGCTTTACGTTGTGATAAATCAAAGATGCTTTTATACATTTTTTTAATTCATCTTTAGGGATTTCTTCGTCAAGTTGGAATATTATTGCTCTATTTTTTTCGTATTCAAACAAGTCGCCAAACACCAGTTTGAAAGTCTCAACCAACCTACTGGTACACTTAAAATACATCTGATACTGATTCGGTGATTTGCTTTTCCAATCCATTCGTAGGGTGCTACCGTTTTTAGTGACAAAACTGGGTTCTCCCCATTTTAACGTTTCTTCCAAATAGGAGACTTCAGGTATTTCTTGGGCTGTCTCAAGGACAAGTTCCCTGAGATATTGCAATTTATTCCGAATAAAGTCAGGATAAGATTTTAATTTGTCTTTAAACTCAGAACTTGTTGTTACATGTAGTTCAACCATTGCTTTCGTTTTTTGAGAATCTTGTTCGTTAATATTAAAATCATCAATATTTGTAAGATGAATTGGACTGTAGTGATTTAACGTGTCCCAAAAAAAGCTCAAAAATTAGAAAGCGTAGGTCTGCCTAGGGCAGCTAAACGTTCGATGATAGAACAGACTTGGGAGATTGTCTATCACTAAAGTAACAAAAAATTCAAAAACGAACTGTACAGCCCAGTGCTACATTTTTAGAGGTTAAGGGTTTTAGCTATTAGTTATAGCCATTATTGGCAACGTAATTGTATTCATTTTTTAAAAAGCTATTTATTCGTTTACCAATTTCTTGAATTGTTAAAAGCACAGCTTCATGTTTAATTCGATTTTCGGCTTCATTGTCGTTCAATTCGTTTTCTTGTCTTTTTGACTGATATTCCTCAGTAATAATTGTTGAGAAAGGAATTAGTCCAGTTCTGACGTCCAAAATTATAAGTTGAGTTGTTGCGAAAGCTTTTATGTCTGACTTTGAAAATAGTTTGTTTTTTGAGTATAAATCACTATTTATGGAATAAATAACAACAATATCAGATTGTGTTCTGACTGCTGCTTCTCGGATGCTTGTAAAGGTCGGATTGTTTGATATTAATAGATCTGGGATTTTTGAAACTTTTAGAACTCTTCCTGATTGTTTGAATTTTGTAGTAAACAGGTCTAAATACTTTTGTTGTGATTTCAAATATTCTTCATCATTCCAATAGTAATTTCCTCTGTTTTGTGTACTTTCCAATTTCACCAACGAAACTCTTAAGTTGTCAGGTAGTGAATAGTTTCCATCAAGTATTTTCTGAATGTTTTCTTCTGAAATTGTGGATGTTTTATCGTCAAAAAGTGATTTGGTAATTGGCGGATCTGGTTCATAGTATCCTCGTGCCGAAACACCTTGAGATGATTGCCCAATTTGTCTATTTACACTACAAGACGATAATGCGATAATTAGGATTAGATAAATTATGTGTTTCACTCGTTTCGTTCTTTAGTTTGATGCCAACACCCAAATTATACGCTTCCATTCGATGCCTCAAGGCAGGTGCGTATATTCAAAAACCCTAAACTGTAAAAAATGAAAAAAGCGGAATAGGCTAAATTTATTTAAACAAATTTGGGGTTTTGTTCACCACTAAATTAGCAAAAAATTCAAAAACGAACTGTATAGCCCAGTGCTACTCTTAAGACTGGCGGTGCGACCAAATTACATTCAGAATGTGTTAGGCAATGGCATTTGCATCATTGACTTCAATCCAATATCCGTTGGGGTCTTGAAAGTAAAGCTGTTTGATGCCATCTTTTCTGATGTTGTATTGGTTTGGGGTACCGGGCCAATCGCAAAAGTTGATGTTTAGGCTTTTTAAGCGTTCGATAAAAGACGCTATATCGTCTAGTGCCATAGCAAAATGAACGGCCTTGTGTGTTTTCAGTTCTGCTTCGGGTCGGGGTATGAGGTGAAGCTCTTTACCTTCGCCCAAAGACAGCCACCTGGTTTTGGAGTTTGATGCCGTATTTTCTATTTCACTTAAGCCAAATACCGCCTGGTAAAAGGCAATTGAAGATGCTACGTCCTTAACCGCTAATGCTAGGTGATTAAATGAGAAGGTTTGCATAAGGCAAAACTGGCTTTAAGCCAATTGCAAGCGTCTTGCCGCATAACGATAGCCGAAGAGTAGGGCAGCGCTAAAGAACAAATCGCCTAATATTGAATAGCCAAAAAATGGGATGGCGAGCGTAAAGCACGTTGTAAAGCCTTCCGGAGTAAGCGGGTAGTATAAAAACCAAACCCCTAGGTTGGTTACTACAAAAAACAGCAGGCTGCTTAAGAGCACAGATCCCAGATGCATCTTTTTGATTACAAAGCCCAAGGCGGTAATGGTTGTAAAAGCCAAGTAGACAATGGGGGTAATCATCGAAAAGCCCAAAAAGATATCCGTAACCACCATGGCCAGTAAAGGCATGAGTAGCGCCCAGTGCTTGCGGCCAAAATGCGTACCAGCAAACAAAGCCACGGCTGTTATGGGTGCAACATTGGGTGGGTGAGGCAGCAAACGCACCAAAACGGCTACAACAATAAAGCTAATCAGGACAGTTTCTTTCTTGCTAAAAGACATAGTAGTTTGTTATGAAACAAAGGTACATATTTTTCAATAATCACCTTTTATTTTTAGGGTTTAAACCTTAATTTTGCTTCAGCTTTTGGGTTCTTCCGTATGCGAAGATGAAAAGGGAAAAAGGTGTAAAGCCTTTGCTGTTCCCGCAACTGTAAGTACTGCAACGCTCAATACTTCAGCCACTGCTGGCCGTTTGCTGGTGGGAAGGCTTATTTGAGTAGTACAAGTCAGGAGACCTGCCTAAGAGAATCATGCTGTGCCTGCTCGGGATAAGCACAATCGGTTCATTAGTATAACAACAACTAAACCATGCGATACATTTTAGCAGTAATGCTATGTATAAGTACCGTCCATGCGCAAGAGCTTTTGGACGAAGTAGTAGTTTCGGATACGCGTACCTCGAAACCTAGAAAAAACAGCGGTAAAGCCGTGATACACATTAGCGCGGAAACCATTGCTCAAAATAAAGGAATCTCCTTAGCGCAATTACTTAACCAATATGCCGGAATATATATATCGGGGGCACAACTACACCCTGGTCAAAACTTGTCCTATTTTATTCGTGGCGGTAATAACCGGCAGGTGCTTATTCGCATCGATGGTGTGGTGGTCAGCGATCCTTCTCAAATTGAATCGGATTTTGATTTGCGTCTCGTGGCCCTAGACCAAATTGCTACCATTGAAGTGGTAAAAGGCGCATCGAGTAGCCTTTATGGCAGTGGTGCAGCCACCGCCATTATTGATATTACTACCAAAAATGAGCTTACACAAAAAACAAAGCTTACGGTTGCCCAAGAATGGGGTACACAAAATACACATGATCAAAAATTAGGCAACCTCGCTGACGCGAGCAAGCAATTTGTTGCTTTGGAGCGTCAAGTGGGTAATTTGGCTTTTGCAACATCCATACAGCGTATAGCAGCAGACGGAATGTCTTCAGTAACGGGTACTGAAACCGACCCCATCGTCAAAGAAAATATTCAGTTTAGTGTTCAAAGTCAATATACTGGTCCGTGGGCATGGTCGGCCTATTTGCAACGGGACGTATTTGATGCCAACTTTGACAGCACCTATCCCAGTTTTGTTGATGCAGATTATGCATTTTTAAGTAAACAACAACGAATAGGCTTTGCTCCGTCCTATACCGCAGGAAAATCAGCTGTTCAGGCACAGTTTTCTTGGGCAGACAGCTCACGCTCTTATGCAGACAGTTACCCATCGGACTACACAGCAGCTATTTTTACTACAGATCTTACTTGGCGTCACCGACATTCAGATGAACTAACTTTGTTAGGGGGGCTTTTCTATCAAGACATCGATTCGGATTTTAAAAATGCGTTTTCTGGAGAAAGCTACACACACAATAACTTAGCGGTTTTTGTCAGTGGGCAATGGCAACACGCCAAAGGGTATGCCGTTCATGCCAGTGTGCGTAACACCATACACAGTGAATTTGGCACACATCAAACCTTTACGATCAATCCGTTTTATGTAAAGGGGCTTTCTTCTGGAGGCTATCTTAAATTTTTTGGGTCTTGGGCAACATCATTTATTGCGCCTTCGCAGTATAAGCTATACAGTACTCAATATGGAAACACGGCGCTAACACCAGAGGAAAACCAAACGCTTGAATTGGGTGTAGAACAGGTAATGGAAAATAGACGTATCACAGTGGTTGCTTTTCAACGTGAAGAGGACAATTTTGTAGATTTTGTTTCACTGCCAAACTTTGCAGGGCAGTACCGTAATCGCCCTGGAATATTTAAAGTTCGCGGAGTTGAGGCAGAAGCCAATTGGAGTCTAAAGAATTGGAATATTAACACCAATTACACCTTTACTGAAAAGCTGGATCAGGCCCCTTTGCGCCTTCCAAAACATACTGCCAACCTTGGCGTGCGGTATGTAACAACCAAATCACAATGGGGAGTACACTGGCGCTATATTGGTTCGCGCTATGATTTAAATCAATCCTTTGCTCAAGAAAAATTGGATGCCTATGCCTTGGTAGATGTACGCATAGCCTTTCCAGATTTTATTGGTAACACCACAGCCAGTCTGGCTATCACCAATGTATTTGATGTGGCATACACGGAAATATTTGGGTTTACCACCCAGGGACGTAACCTAAACATAGCCTTGCGCTATGCTTTTTAGTTCTTAGGAAATAAAATTGCCCTTGCTGCTTCAGTTTGAAGCTCAACAAATGTAGCGGGTATACTTCTAGAGTCAACCGATATGCCTCCAGTAGTTTGCCCGCTTATGTATTCCAGTGCTTTTTTAAGTAAGGGCTCTTCGACATCACCAAGCTCACCCAAAGCAGCCAGGTTTTCCTTTAAACTAACATTGGGCAATAAGCCTTCGGAATAGTCGCCTACTCCTTCACTGTTGTAATATTTAAAGGTGATGGGAAGCACCAGATACTTATGGTTGGGATTTTTGGTTCCCTTGTTGTCAATATAATCGTAAAAAGGATTTGAACCCACATCTTTTCCTTCTGTTTGATCGCCAATTTGAATCACATCCAAATAAGGTTTTAAACCATTAATAGTCATTTCACTTGCTGAAGCCGAACTTTTAGTAGTCAAGAAAAATACACGCGACAACCCCAAGTTGATATTTGAACTGGTAATTTCAATGTCTGAATTATTAGCACTTAATTTTTCGTTATAAACGAATTTACCAAACACCTTGTTGGCATGTTCTCCTGCTATAAGTCCAGCCAATAGTTGGGCGGTTGCTACAGATCCACCTCTGTTGTACCGCAAGTCTACGACTAACTCATCTATTGACGCTGTTGCCAAATCTGCAAAGGCAGTTTTGAGTAGGTCGTCTTGAGAGGTTACAAAACTGTTATACATCACATACCCCACCTTTTTGCCTGCATGTTCAATAACTTTAGCGATATGAACACTTTGCTCTGTTTGCACTGTGTTGTTGAGGTTTACACTGCTTCCTGTTTTGGTAATCGTATTGTTGTTGATGGTAGCTAAACCTATGGTATAACTAGAGGCATTGTTAAATAACAACTCACGATAGTTAGCAGTGGTGAGTTGGGTACCGTTAACATCTGTGAAAAGAGTACCGCGTTTGATGCCTTTTGCTTCAGCATCCGATCCCGCAAGAACATACTGGACAAAGCCAAAAACATTTGAACTGTCATTTGAATAACGGGCTAGTCCAAAAACCATCCCGCTTGTTTGGGATATACCCTTGATGCTGTTTTCAAAAGCTTCGTAATCGTCTATGAGAGCGCTGTACTTGTCTTCCTCGAATTGTAGGGCTTCAAACAGCGATGCTGGGCCATCAAAAGATTGGAGAAATCGGGTGTATTCTTTGTCGTCCGCAAACTTGTTATCAGTCAAATTAGGGACATCTTTTTGCCAGTAATATGTAAAATTCATCACCTTGTAAATAAAATCTTCTACCTCTAGATTTTCTGTATTGGCAACTAAAATAGTGTCGTCAATGTCATCTTTGCAACCAAAAAAAAGAATGATAAATAAGAGTGTAGCGAATTTTTTCATAAGCTTGAATGCATAGTCAAAGCTAAATTAGTAAAAATAAATTTCCCTAATTTGTAACAAGGTATTGCTAAAATCGTTAATTGTACAAATACCCAATAAATCTTCTGGCCTGCGATATGGATGAAAGAACATATTTAAAACGAATATTGAATGTCCGAGACAGCATGTTTCGCCTAGCAAAACGGTTGTTGACATCCACGGAAGAAGCTGAAGATGCAGTTCAAGAAGTAATAACAAAATTATGGGCAAATATGACACAGTTAGCAACATTATCAAACATTGAAGGCTACGCCATGACCATGACCAAAAACTATTGTTTGGACAGGTTAAAATCAAAGCAAGCCTCACAATTACGGCTGGAGCATTACCATCACGACAAGGCAACTACCTCTCTTGATAAACAAATTGATGCCCGTGACAGCGTTTCTAAACTAATGGTATTTATGGAAAACCTTCCTGAGCAACAACAACTGGTTTTACAACTGCGAGATGTAGAGCAGTACGATTTTGAAACCATTGCGCAAATTACCGAACTTTCAGAGGGCGCAGTACGTGTAGCGCTTTCAAGAGCTCGAAAAAAAATTAAAGCACAACTCATTAAAGCACACAATCATGGAATTAAAACAGGTTCATAAATACCTAGACTTGTACTTTGAGGGTCAAACTACACTCGAACAAGAAGCGATCCTCATGGACTACTTTGCACAGCCAGTAGTTGATGCTAAGCTTGCGCAATTCAAGCCTTATTTTGAGGCTATTGCAGATGAGCGTTCCCAAACCTACAAAGGAAAATTACCTGTGAAGCCCAATTCAAAAACCAATTGGCGCAAGGCTATAGCCATAGCTGCAGTAGCAATTTTTGGATTTTTTATGACACAAGTAAACAATACACAAGTCATTCAACCTAGCCCAGAAGAAATTGTGTTTGAAGAGTTTAAGGCACATATGTATTTTGTATCACAAAAACTAAACAAAGGCCATGAAGGTTTGGCACATATTGAAACCTTCAATCAAACGACTAACAAATTTATAAAGACAGATTAATTATGAAAAAGAGTATCCTTATGATAGCCCTTATAACAGCTGCGTTAAGCTGGGGGCAAGACGTGTTTGAAAAATATGAATATGACGACAGTGTGACTTATTTTTCGATTAGCCCAAAAATGTTTCAAATGCTTGCCAAACTAAGTATAGAAACAAACGATCCAGAAGCTGATAATTTTATAAGACTTGTAGAGGAAATCGAGAGTTTTAAGGTCATTACCACAGACAGCAAAGACATATCCACTGACATTCAAACTTGGGTAGACCAACACATCAAGACTCAAAACTTAGAGGAATTGATGCGTGTGCGAGAAAAAGGAGCGCATGTCAATTTTTATGTCAAATCGTCAAAAAAAGACGACAGAGTTAAGAAGCTGCTTATGTTCGTTACCGACATAAATGAAGATCAAATAAAACTTGGCGACCGTAGACCTGAAACTGTCTTACTGTACTTAAGCGGTGATATTGATCTTACCCAAATTTCCAAGCTTGTCAATGAGATGAATCTCCCAGGTGGTCAGCAATTGGGAAAACTAAATGAAAAATAAGATGAAAAAGCTATTGATTTTTGCTGTCACTTTGACCTTTTTAGGTTGCTCCAAAACCCAGAGTATTCAAGAGTATTACGTCGCTAAATCTGAAGACCCCAATTTTCTTGTCATTGATATTCCTACTTCATTTTTGGGTATTAATAATGAGGCCTTGAATCAGGAGGAGCAAGCGGCTTTAGAATCTTTTCAAAAACTCAATGTGTTGATGTTTCGCAAAACTGCAGCAAATGAAGCTCAATTTCCCAAGGAGTTAGAAAAAGTACGTGAGATCATTGATGGAGAGCGCTTTGACCCATTGATGGTGTTAAGTGATCGTCAATTTTCTGGAAAATTACTTCTTGAGGGTGGTATTGAACGTCCCGATGAGATTGTGTTTTTTGGATCAGCTGCTGATGAAGGCTTTTTATTAGCCCGTTTGATAGGCAGTAATATGCAGGTAGAAAAAGCAGTTTTACTCGCCAAAGCGCTTGAGCGCGAAGGAGCATTGGATAATGCTGTTGAGACCATAGGCAAAATGCTTTAAATGCCCGTATAATTTTCTGGCCTTAAAGTTCTTAGTTCATCTTTTACTTCAGTAGATATATCTAGGGTTTCGATAAATGCACGAATAGATGCCTCGTCTATACCTGTGTTAGTACGTGTGAGTGCCTTGAGTGCCTCATATGGCTTTGGGTATCCCTCACGGCGCAAAATGGTTTGAATCGCCTCCGCAAGTACCGCCCAGTTGTTGTCTAGATCTTCTTGTATGGCGCCCTTGTTCACCACTAGCTTTCCAATCCCCTTAATCAAGGATTCAAAACTGATAATCATGTGGGCGAAAGGCATACCTACGTTACGCAATACCGTACTGTCTGTTAAGTCGCGTTGAAGTCGTGAGATGGGTAGTTTTTCTGCCAAGTGTGTTAGCAATGCATTCGCAATGCCTAGGTTTCCTTCTGCATTTTCAAAATCAATGGGATTTACTTTATGCGGCATGGCAGAGGAACCAACTTCTCCCTCTTTAATTTGTTGCTTGAAATAATCCATGGAAATATATGTCCACACATCTCTAGAAAAATCAATCAATATGGTGTTGATGCGCTTTTGTGCGTCACATAGTGCAGCATAGTGATCGTAGTGCTCAATCTGTGTTGTTGGAAAGGAGTGGTGTAAGCCTAGTGTTTTTTCTACAAATGCCTTACCAAACGCCTGCCAATCCACAGACGGATACGCCACCTTGTGTGCGTTGTAATTTCCAGTGGCACCACCAAATTTTGCAGCCATGGGAATTTGCGACATAAGTGATAGCTGTTGGTCAATACGTGTTTTAAATACGTTGAGCTCTTTGTCAAGTCGCGTAGGGGAGGCCGGTTGCCCGTGTGTTCTAGCTAACATGGCTACACCCTCACAACTTGTCATAAGCGCTTCAAGTGCTGTGATTACTTCCTTCAGTTTCGGTAAATATTCGCTTTCGAAAGCTTCTTTTACAGATAGCGGAATAGCTGTATTGTTGATATCCTGTGAGGTAAGTCCAAAGTGGATAAACTCTTTGTATTTCCCCAGATTTAAATCGTCAAATGTTTGTTTTAAAAAGTACTCAACGGCCTTTACATCGTGGTTGGTGACCTTTTCAATGTCTTTAATGGCCTGTGCTTGATCTAAATTAAAATGAATGTAAACGCTGCGTAATTCTTCGATGGCAGAGGTTGGAAAATCCTTGAGCTCTGGTAAAGGAAGTTCACACAAGGCTATAAAATATTCCACTTCAATCCGTACGCGGTATTGAATCAATCCAAATTCTGAAAAGTATGGGCTTAGGGATTTTGTTTTTGGGCGATAACGACCATCAACAGGTGAAATTGCACTTAATTTGTTTAATAACATAGGCTTTCAAAATGCAAAGGTATCGAAT